>NZ_MNQN01000017.1:162201-214423 GCF_001915455.1 Bacteroides sp. 43_46
GACAAAGGCGAATAAAGTTTTATTTATTACTCAAGAGATTACACCTTACGTTTCAGAATCCGAAATGGCCAATATAGGTAGAAACCTTCCACAGGCGATACAAGAAAAAGGCCGTGAAATCAGAACTTTTATGCCCAAATGGGGAAACATTAACGAGCGCAGGAACCAACTGCACGAAGTGATTCGCCTCTCCGGTATGAACCTGATTATCGATGATACTGACCACCCCCTTATTATAAAAGTAGCTTCTATCCAATCCGCACGTATGCAGGTATATTTCATCGATAATGATGATTATTTCCAGAATCGGATGCAGGCTATGGACGAAAACGGCATAGAGTATGACGACAACGACAGCCGCGCTATCTTCTATGCGCGTGGTGTATTGGAAACCGTGAAGAAACTTCGCTGGTGTCCCGATGTAATTCACTGTCATGGCTGGATGACAGCGTTAGCACCTCTTTATATTAAGAAAGCGTACAAGGATGAACCGTCGTTCCGTGATGCCAAAGTTGTATTCTCTGTATATGAAGACGACTTCAAAAATACACTCAGTGACGACTTTGCAACTAAATTAATGTTGAAAGGAATATCTAAGGATGATTTAAGCAACTTAAAAGAACCGGTAGATTATGCCGCCCTTTGCAAACTCGCCGTGGATTATTCGGACGGAGTGATACAAAACAGCAAAAAGGTGAATGAATCTATCATTGAATATGCCCGTCAATCAGGTAAACTGATACTTGATTATCAGAACCCGGAGAACTATGCAGATGCTTGCAACGAGTTCTACGATCAGGTATGGGATGCCACTGCGAACAAAGAAGAAGAATAAAAATCAAGATACGACGATCATGAAAGCAAAATACGCCTTAATAGCTTTACTGGCAATCACTTTTTTCGGATGTGACGATAACACAGCCGGATTAGGACTGGGAATGTTTCCGGGAAGTGACCAGAATATCAATGGAAAACTGACTACATTTGACGTAACAACAAAATCTGTACACGCAGGTGAAGTATATGCAAAGACCAGCACCGGATACGTGGGAAAATTCACAGATGATACATTCGGTACATATGAGGCAGGCTTTTTATCTGAACTGAACTGTCCGGAAGGATTGAGTTTCTCTGAAATGTACAAAGAAAATGAAGCAGGGACTAAAGCCACAGGAAGTTTGGTTACTAGTTTTGATAATATAGAAATAGATAGTAAGATTAAAGATAGATTTACTTTAATCAAAGATGAGAATAATCACGTAATAGGCAATTGCCAAATAAATATCTACCTATGGTATAGTAGTTATTTCGGTGACTCACTAACTGCGTGCCGTTTAAGCATCTACGAATTAGATAAAAGGTTGAATGAAGAAGAGGCATATTATACCAATATTAATCCGGAGGATTATTACAAACAATCAGATTTATTAGGAACTAAAGCATATACTGCCGTAGATTTATCAGTAAGTGATTCTATTCGTAAACTTGATACATACGTGCCAAGTGTAAGTATTCGATTAGATCAAGCCAAAGCAGAGAAATTAGGACAGAAACTTTTCAAAGCTGACAGAAAAGATTTCTACAAGGCTTTTCCTGATCTATTCAGTGGCATATATGTAAAAAGTGATTATGGAGATGGTACTGTACTTTATATCAGTCAAGTACAAATGGATGTTGTTTCCATTGAATATGTGACAGATAGTATTACTGGAATTAAGCTAAAATCTAAAGTTAATGCGGAAAAGGACTCTATACAGTATACTGGCCGCACCTTCAATTCTACACGTGAAATTATTCAAGCTAATAGATTAGCAAATGATACAGAAGCTATTCAGAAGTGTATTGATAATTCTGATTGGACCTATTTAAAAAGTCCGGCTGGTATTTTTACTCAGGTCACTCTCCCTGTTAGCCAAATAGCAGAAAAACTTGAAGGTGATACATTGAACGCCGTTAAATTAGGAATTCCTATTTATAACGAGACTAGCGATAAGAAATTTGGGATGTCTATGCCTAGAAACGTTTTACTGATACGTAAAAAATATAAAGAAAGCTTCTTTGAGAATAATCAACTAAGTGATGGCGTTACTTCATCGCTATTCACCCCGACTTCTTCTACAAGTAATCTCACTGAATACACGTACAATAATATCACTAAATTGATAAATGACTGTTTAAAAGATAGAGCAGCAGCAGACAAGGAAATACAAGAGAAAAAATCTATCACTTTCCAAACATTTAATGATGAAGGGAAAATAGAGAACCATACTGTTAATAACATAAAAGACTGGGAAGAACTCAGTGATTGGAATAAAGCCATACTAATTCCAGTACTTGTAACAACAGATGCCGGTTCAAACGGTTATTATGGTAGCAGTTCTAATGTCATTGGTATCCAACATGACTTAAAACCAGGTTATGTACGCTTGAAAGGTGGATTAAAAGGAGAAGAGAAAGATTCTCAGGGCAATCCTGTATACCCAGAAAACATATTAAAACTCGAAGTTGTCTCTACAAACTTTGGTTCTACGAAAGCGAAATAAATAGCAGGAGAATATCATAAAAAATAGCGCGGACTACTAATTGTGTAATCTGCGCTATTATTTTAAAAAGGATATTTATTAAATACTATTTTCTATATACAACAGAACCGTGAGTCTGATATACATCTCACTCACGGTTCTGTTGTATATAGAATTTTATTTTATTCTTCTTTCTTTGTAACAGTCTTCTTGGCCCGTCCGACCGCTTTCTTTGATTCAGCAGTTTTCTTGGTCGCTGATTTCTTTGCAGCAGGTTCTTTCTTTACCACCGACTCTTTTGCCACAACAGCCTTCTTGGCCGCAGTTTTTTTAGCAGCCGTTTCCTTTTCGGCTTTTGCTTGCCACTTAGCTACTTCTTTCTGCAATTCAGTAATCTCATCACCCTGATTCTTAATAGTAGTCAAAAGAGAATTAAGTTCTTCACTATCCACATCTTCAGGATACAAAGAATTAACTCGTTTGATAAAGTCACCTAAGATATTCATGTAGTTGGTAAAAGCATCATAAGGAGAGTCATAGATACCACGATTCAACCAGATACCTGTATTCTTCGTTGTCATAAAACGGAAGTTATTACTAGCCTGCAAATAATCCCAGTCCTGCTTGATACGGCGATCGTCACTCAAATGCACACGTTCGGCAACGCTATATAGTTTATTAAAAGCTTCACGTTGAAGAACATTACCCAGCCAACTGCTCGTATCTCTTTCCTCATCTACCCATGACATCGGATAAGGAACATCAAGTTGAGAAACAGATTTCAACTTCGTTACAATCTCAGTCGGTGTAGAGAAAGTAATTCCTTTAGCTCTCGCACATTCCGGCAATGCTTTCAGGAATTCAAGAATATTGGAAGACAATGGTTGAGCCATACCAAGAGCACTCAATTCCATAAAGATATTGATTACTTGTTCTTCTTGCGGTAGCACATCAATCCAGTTGATATATTTATCAGCAAACAAAGGATATTCCGCCCAATCCGAATTAGAGAAACGCAGACTGATATCATCCGAAAGTTTGAAGTCCCTCAACAACAATTTAAGACTAGGTGCCAGGTTACAATGATATACATAATGCGGACTCTTCCAGCCCAACACATGTTTTGCCCCTTCCGTCAACATCCCCTTAAAGCCCATAGAAGCTACCAAGCCACCGATTTCATCGGAATAAATCAAGCTAGAATTACGGAATACTTTCGGTTCTTTACCAAACATTTGCTTCATCTTATCACGCTGGCGAAGTACTTCTTCGCGAAAACAATCCTCATTGGCCAGTGATGATAAGCCATGTGAATATGGTTCACAAAGGAATTCACAACATCCTGTATCATTCAACTGGTGCAATAAATCAATGACCGCCGGAGCATGGATTTCAAGCTGTTCCAAAGCTACTCCCGAGATAGAAAGCGCTACCTTGAAAGCACCGCCCGAACTTTTCGCCATCTCAATCAATGTACTAAGGGCAGGGAGATATGAACGTTCAGCAACTTCATTCATACCTGTTTCATTCGCATAGTCATCATAATAGTAATGATCATTACCGATATCGAAGAAACGATAACGTTTCAAATGGATAATTTGATGTATTTCAAAATAAAGACAGATAGTTCTCATTTTTATTTATTGTTTTGTTATTTACCATAGTTTCTTAACACATCCTCGTAAAGAGCACGAATTCTCAAGCCAACCTTTTCCCAAGTAATCCCATCAACTTCTTTCTTTCCTTCGTCCCGAAGATACTCGAAAAGAGATTGATTGGTGCAAAGAGAATAAATAGCATCAGCCATAGCATGAATATCCCAATAGTCGGTTTTAATCACCTTATCAAGAATTTCACCACACCCCGATTGCTTCGAAATAATAGAAGGTGTACCACACTGCATTGCCTCCAACGGAGCAATACCAAAAGGTTCGGAAACGGACGGCATAACAAATACGTCACTATTCTTATAAACCTCATATACCTGTTTACCTTTCATAAAGCCGGGGAAATGGAAGCGATCGGCAATACCACGTTCCGCCACCAAGTTAATCATGGCATTCAACATATCGCCTGAACCTGCCATAACAAAACGGATATTACGAGTACGCTGCAAAACAAGTGCCGCAGCCTCCACAAAGTATTCCGGTCCCTTCTGCATAGTTATACGCCCGAGGAAGGTTACCACTTTTTCTTTTGGATGTTCAGGACGCGGAATATCTAAAAGTTCCTGAGACAATGGATAAACAGCATTGTGCATAGCAAATACCTTTCTAGGGTCCTGATGATATTCGTTAATCACTGTGCGGCGAGTAAGTTCAGATACACACATAATACAATCAGCATGATCCATCCCGTTCTTCTCTATAGAATAAACAGTAGGATTGACTTTACCGCGAGAACGGTCGAAATCAGTGGCATGTACATGAATACAAAGCGGTTTGCCACTTACCATTTTGGCATGTACACCGGCAGGATAAGTCAGCCAGTCGTGCGCATGGATAATATCAAATTCCTGCTGACGAGCCACTACTCCGGCAATGATCGAGAAGTTATTAATTTCCTCGTGCAAGTTTCCGGGATAACCTCCTGCAAACTCCATACATCCCAAATCATTGACGTGCATATAAGAAAAATCGGCATAAATATGATCGCGGAAAGAATAGTATTCTTCCGGAGACATCTCCAACAAGCGAGACTTCAAGTAGTCATAATTGATATCACGCCATACAATAGGTACTTGGTTCATACCGATTATTTTTAAGAACTTTTCTTCTTCGCCGCTAGGCTTAGGCATACAAAAGATTGTTTCCATGTCACCTTGCAAGCTCAATCCCTTAGTTATTCCGTAAGAAGCAACCGCAAGACCACCATATATTTTGGGAGGGAATTCCCATCCAAACATTAAAACTTTCATCTTCGTTCCTCCTTTTTTAATAATACTTAGACAGTAGCTTTAAAACACGCAATATTTCTGCCACATTCATTGCAAACGATACCGCGCCACGTCCTTTGAAAGGTGGGTTTCCATCAAATAGTTCGGCAATGGAGCCCACACAATGGCTTGTCATCTCATCATCATAGCTAATCAACTGGCGTTCGACGAATGACAGTCCGCTCATCTTATAGATTCGCAAATAAGCCTCCAGATAGAATCCCATTAGCCAAGGCCATGCGGTTCCCTGATGATAAGCATAATCCCGCTGTACCTGCGGACCTACATAATTCGGATTATATCCGCCACTCTTCGGGCTCAACGAACGGATTCCCTTCGGAGTAAGCAATTCCTTAGTCACAATATCAAGCACTTGTTTCTTTTGCGCCCTATCTAAAGGAGAATAATCAAATGCTACTGTAAATATCATGTTAGGGCGTACACTCCAATCCATCATATTACCATCCACATAATCAAGCAAATACCCATATTCGTTCCGGAACACATCCACAAATGACTTTCCGGTCACTTCAGCTTGTGCGTCAAGTACATCTGCAAAAATTGCATCTCCACCTTCACGCACTAGATCTGCCACAAAACGCAGCGCATTATACCATAAAGCATTAAACTCAACAATATATCCTGTACGGGGAATTACCGGATGACCGTTTACGGTAGAGTTCATCCATGTAATCGCTTTTTCCGTACCATTTGCATAAAGCAGCCCGTTTTCATGCAAGAAAAGGTTATCATGTTTCCGCTGACGGATATATTCCATGATATCTTTCAGAAGCTCTCCATATTTCTGACGACATTGCTCTCGGGAAGTCTCTTTTGCATATTGTTGCAGAGCCCAAACAGCCCAAAGCAAAACATCAGGATGTTCCATCTCATAGATTTTGTAACCCACAGGTTCTTCATTAATGAAGTTACGAATTGCTTTTTCCGCTGTTTTCATCACATCCTCAAACTGGTCGATTTCGTCAATAGCAAGCGTCAGCCCCGGCAAAGCAATAAACATATCGCGTGCACGGCATTTAAACCATGGATAACCGGCAAGGATATAATGTTCACCTTCCTGTTGATTGTGATATTGGTGAGCAGAATTTTTCAGACAGTGATAAAAACTATCACGCGGTGTACGATCAGCCACTTCCGCCTCAAATGTCTGTTTCAGTCTCCGAGGGGATATTTCTGAAGTCCCGGCCGAGAATACAATACTCTCCCCTTTCTTTATATCCACCTCAAAATAACCGGGAACATAAAGATCTTCATTGAAATCATACCCTCGTTCCTGTTCCTTCGGGTATTCAATGCCACGATACCAGTCGGGTAGGAAATGGAACTCACATTTTTTGTTCAACTGCATATACAGTTCCGGATAGCCCGGATACATACAAGTCCTTATACCGTTTTCCACAAGTTGATACTCGCGGCTTGCCTGTGCATTTTCGTGAGTATACTCACGTACACTTCTGAAAGCAAGGAACGGACGGAAGCGCAAAGTCGTTGCCGAATGCGCATCAAGTAAAGTATAACGAATCAGGATTCTATTTTCATGATGTACAAAGATTTTTTCTTTGCGGAGAATTACTCCTCCAACACGGTAAGTTGTCGCCGGGATATGTTCACAATCAAACTCACGGATATACTTGTGCCCGTTGGGACTAAAGTTGTTCCCCTGATATTTATGCAATCCCAAGTTAAACTCCGCACCATGTTGAATTACCGTTTCATCAAGAGAAGATAGCAGCACATGATTTTCATCGTCGAGATTGGGAACGGGAATCACCAACAGGCCGTGATATTTGCGTGTGTTACAATCAACAATCGTTGTACAATGATAAGCTCCTGCCTTGTTCGTCCGGAGAATTTCTCTCTGCAGAGATTCTTCCAGATTCGTCATGAGGGTCTTGTCAAATCGTAAATAACTCATAGTTGTGCATTATTTAAAGGTTAATTATTGGCTATTATATCATACTTGTATTTATTACTATATCGCATACAGAATGGTTGTAGCACCATATATAACAGGTACAATGTCCAAATGTACAAATTCTAGATAAAAACAAAAATAAAAAGGGTTTTTATTTTCAGATTTTGTGCAAATATTCGTAGTATTGCGTAAAATATCTAAAGAAAAGAAAGTCATGAAACAAGATATTCAGCGTATCATGCTAGCTGCAGCAAAGCCATTGTTTCTTATTTTCATTCTTTATATGCTCAAGATTGTAGAGGTCGGGATGCATTGGGATCTCTCTCACTTGGGGATATATCCTATGGAAAAACGTGGAGTTTTCGGTATTCTGACTCATCCGTTGATACACAGTGGATTCAGTCATTTACTGGCTAATACGCTCCCGCTATTTTTCTTATCATGGTGTCTTTTTTACTTTTACCGGGGAATAGCGGGAAAAATTTTTATCCTGATTTGGATCGGTGCCGGACTACTTACCTTTATTATAGGTAAACCGGGCTGGCATATAGGTGCCAGCGGATTAATCTACGGTCTTGCCTTTTTCCTTTTTTTCAGTGGCATTCTCCGCAAATACGTACCACTTATTGCCATTTCTCTGCTTGTCACCTTTTTATACGGAGGAATTATCTGGCATATGTTCCCCTATTTCTCTCCCGCCAATATGTCGTGGGAAGGACATCTAAGCGGTGGAATTATGGGAACACTCTGTGCCCTAGCTTTTGTGAATCACGGGCCTCAACGCCCGGAACCTTTTGCAGATGAAAAGGATGATGACGAGGAAGAAGAGGAGAATCCGAAGGAGGAATTTTCCAATCAGGACTTATGCAATGCCTCAATCAACAACGTTATATTCGCCGTAAACAACCTGACAGAGATAGCCAACAGGATAATTCCAAAGAACTTGCGAATAATATAAATACCACCTTTCCCGAGGAATCGTTCCACACGACCGGTCATACTCACAACAAAGAAAACCCAGATCATATTCAGAACCAAGGCGATGATAATATTAATGCTGGCATATTCTGCCCGAAGGGAAAGCAAGGTAGTAAAAGCTCCGGCACCGGCTAAAAGAGGAAAAACAAGCGGAACTAGAGTAGCTTCTTTGATAGGTCCCTGATTTTTGAAGATTTCAATATCCAGAATCATTTCCAAAGACATGAGGAAAATAACAAATGCACCTGCAACAGCAAAAGATTCAATATCTACATGGAAGAGTCTCAGCATCATGTCCCCTGCATAAAAGAAACCGATTAATAAGGCAAAAGAAATAACGGTAGCCTTCATTGCATTCACATCCTTCCCCTTTTCTTTCAGGTTAATAATAATAGGTATAGAACCGATGATGTCTATTACCGCAAAAAGCACGATAAACGCACTAATCATCTGTTGCCAGTTAAAGCCTGCAAACATAATTTCCTCCTTTTTTTATGCAAATATACTCTATTTTTATGCATTCAAACAATAAAAAAAACAAAAAGAAGGGTCAGATGTTGACAGCAGTATTGTATAATGAGTAAATTTGTACAATAAATAAGAGATAACAACGTATGGAAACAATGTTCGACACTTTGCTCCAATTACCTTTATTTCAAGGTCTTTGCCATGAAGATTTCACTAGTATTTTGGATAAGGTAAAGCTACATTTTATCAAGCATAAAGCCGGAGAAACTATCATTGAGAATGGTAGTCCTTGTAAGCAACTCCGTTTCCTGTTAAAAGGTAAAGTATCTATCGTCACCACTTCCAAAGAAAACATATACACTGTCATTGAGCAAATGGAAGCACCATATCTGATAGAGCCACAATCGTTATTCGGCATGAATACGAATTACGCATCCTCTTATATAGCGCATACAGAAGCCCACACAATCAGTATTAGTAAAGCCTTCGTACTTAGCGACCTGTTTAATTACGATATATTCCGGCTCAACTATATGAATATTGTCAGCAATCGTGCACAAAATCTTTACTCCCGACTATGGGAAGAACCGACTATAGACTTAAAGGAGAAGATTTCCCGCTTCTTCTTACTGCATTGCGAGAAAACACAAGGAGAAAAGATATTCAAAGTAAAAATGGATGATTTAGCTCGCTATTTAGACGATACCCGTCTGAATACTTCCAAAGCACTTAACGAATTACAGGATAAAGGATTGATAGAGTTGCGACGAAAAGAAATTCTTATTCCTGATGCACAGAAGCTCATTATATAAATTAAGTTATATTATTTATACCACCTATGAAAACAACACATTTACACCTCTTTCTTTTTATTCTTTTTTTAGGTTGCACTTCATCACTAACAGCACAATATAAGTGGTTCAATCCACAAAAAGAAAGTTTTCCGGTCGTCCGTGGACAAGCATGGCAAGAAGATCCCGCAGGATTTTACACACGACTTCCACAACGGGCTAAAGATAAAGTACGAAAAGCGGTATGGGACTTATCACTCCAAAGCGCAGGACTCTCCATTGCATTTCGTTCCAATGCTCCGGAAATAAAAATTCGTTATGTTGTGAAAGGCGCTCTTTCCATGCCACACATGCCAGCAACTGGTGTCTCTGGCATTGATTTATATGCAACCGACAATAATGGTCAAGAGCGTTGGTGTGTTGGACGGTATGTTATGCAGGATACCATTACATACGATTTTAGCGGACTTTCGTATGCCGCAAAAACCGGAAAAGGTTTTGAATATCAATTATTTCTACCTCTTTACAACAGTGTGTCATGGCTAGAAATCGGTGTACCCGAGAACACTTCTTTCCGTTTTCTTCCCGTCTCACAAGAAAAACCCCTGGTTATTTACGGAACTTCCATTGCACAAGGGGCTTGTGCCTCCCGTCCGGGTATGGCATGGGGAAATATTTTAAATAGAAAGTCGGAACATCCCGTCATCAATTTGGGATTCTCCGGCAATGGCAAACTCGAGAGCGAACTATTCGACTTATTGTCCGAGATTGATGCAAAACTGTTTATCATTGACTGTATGCCCAACCTACCGGGAAAGAGTGCAGAAGTGATATACGACCGTACCTTAAAAGGAGTAAAGAAATTACGCGAAACCAGCAAAGCACCTATTTTACTAGTAGAGCATGACGGATATGCCAACGATGTCACTTCCGAAAAAGCAGAAGAATCATACCGCGTAGCTAATACTGAATTGCGAAAAGCATACAATACTTTACAAGAAGAACAAATTCCGGATATCTATTATCTGACAAAAGAAGAAATAGGTATTCCGGCAGACGGTATGGTAGACGGAGTTCATTCTACTGATTTAGGTATGCAGCAATATGCAGACAGTTATTTAAAAAAGATACGGGAAATATTACATGAAAAGAATGAAGGTCCCACTTCATGTATTCCATGCAAACAACAAAGAGATTCCTATGATTGGTACGCGCGTCATGAAGAAATCCTTAAATTAAACCGAGAAAATGCCCCAGAAATCATTATGATAGGTAACTCTATCACGCATTACTGGGCCGGCGAGCCTACTGCACCGACACAACGTGGAAAAGAAGCTTGGGACAAGCTATTCAAAAACAGGTCAGTTCGCAATCTCGGTTTCGGCTGGGATAAAACAGAAAACGTATTGTGGCGCATCTACCATGGCGAATTGGACGGTTTCAAAGCAAATATGATTTTTCTACTGATAGGAACTAATAATCTTCAATTTAATACAGATAAAGAAATTCTGCAAGGTATTCTTCAGGTCACCGAAGCTATTAAAATACGCCAACCACAAGCTAAATTATGCGTAATGGGAATCCTCCCAAGAGCAAACACAGAAAAACGTATTCAGCAAATTAACAAAGAACTTCGTAAGAAGCTAGAACAGAATTGTATTTATATAAACTTAAGCAATCTGTTGACAGATAAAAATGGCATTATCAATTCATCCTTATTCAGCGATGGACTTCATCCTAATACTAAAGGATATGAGAAAATAGCAGAGGTTTTAAAAACTTACCTAGATAATTAGATAGATAGTTAATTATATAATTCCCTGTTTAGGTAGCACAAATAGGATCATTTTGTCTACGATTACTAAACGACAAACATATAACCACCATTAAAAAATAGTTTTTCCCTTTTCTTATTTATGTTTCTAAAAGATTAAATTAATAGCTAAGTTGTAGTAGAACTTAATAATTTTCTAAATTATAGTAGAAGTGCTTAGCTCTCCATAGGCGATTTTGCTTTAAAAGTTCATTTTGTTTTTAATTCTCCGCAAATATATTAATTGATTTTAAAATATCAAGCTAATATTTCATTTATTTTGCATTCTCCCGCAAATTAAATCTACTTTTTTAGATACCAACTTTATACCATTACTTTTTTTTAATAAATATAGCAACTTTAACAAACTGATTATCATAGATATAGATTAAATTAGGCTAAGTTCTACTACGACTTATTCTAAACTGAATATTATAAAATATTCCCCTTAATTTAATATTTATGAGAAAGAAAACTTTAAAAATCAAGTTCTTTCTGCTATTTTGCTCACTTGCAGGTTATTCAACCATCATTTCAGCACAGGACAAAACAGTGAAGGAAAAGAATGAAAAAGACTCGACAATCATTTCCATACCCTATGGAAGTAAGTTAAAAACAGAGTTTAGCGGTGCATCCGATGTAATCTCCGGTAAAGTATTGGAGAATGTGCCTGTACAGCATTTATCCAATGCATTGTCAGGAAGAATATCGGGGTTAACTACGATTCAGCGAAGTGGAGAACCGGGCAATGACGAAGCTTCCATTTATATACGTGGAATACGTAGCAATGGAAATGGCGCACTTGTACTAATCGATGGACAAGAACGCAATTACTACGGTATGGTACAAACTCAGGAAATTGAAAGAGTGACCATATTAAAAGATGCTTCTGCTATCGCTCTTTATGGTATGCGAGGCGCGAATGGAGTTATCCTGATTGAAACCAAATCCGGACGTCTCGGAAAACCTAGAGTCAGCCTTAACATCCAAGGGATATATCAGCAGAACATGAGAGTTCCCAAAGCTGTTAACGCGGCAGAATATGCTCAATCCTACAATGAAGCGAACATTAATGACGGTTTGAATCCTTTCTACACGGAAACGGAGATCAATAAATTCGCCAATCATTCAGACCCGGAGCGCTACCCAGATGTCGACTGGATAGGAAACTTGCTTAAAAAAGGAACTTTCATGCAGCGATATAATGCCACAGTAGAAGGAGGTTCCGGGCGTACCCGTTATTTCGTCTCATTGGGATATACCGGACAAGCAGGAATGTTTAATACTGAAAAAGAGCAGAATTACAGTACCAACACAGAATTTTCCCGAATCAACTTTCGCTCGAACGTAGACTTCGACATCACCTCCACAACCCTTTTATCAGTTAAATTAGACGGTTGGATGCAAAGTGAAAACTCACCTTATTACGACCAAGCACAACAATATATATTCCAAAATTTGTTGAAAACGCCGGCTACGGCATTCCCTATGTACTATAAAGATACTCATAACTATGTAGACCAGTCAGGGAATCCTATCAAATCACAACCGGGAGACCGTATTGTAGCAGGCAATGATAAATATATTAATCCGTGGGCTATCTTGAACAGAGGTGGCTACACAGCGATCGATAAACGTTATGGCGCCTTTTCTGTATCACTGAAACAGGATCTGGATTTCCTTCTGAAGGGTTTATCGCTCTACGGACAGATTTCTATGGACGTATACAACTTACAAAAACAAAACCGTACCCGCTCTTTCAATTATTACACACTTCAAAATAACGGAGTACTCCAAAAATATGGAACTAGTGAAGAAATGATATCAAATGCTGCCATGAAATATGGTGATGCACGTAACACCACATTAAATTTTAAGCTTAGCTACAATCGTATTTTCGGTAGGCACAATGTCTCGGGAATGATGTTTTACGACCAATATGAATACAATCAAAGTATTGTGCTTCCCTATCGCTATCAAACAGTTGGCGGCTGGTTTGCATATAAATACGATAATAGATACCAGATAGATGCCACTTTCGGTTATCAAGGTTCTTACAAATTCAATAATGAAAACCGCTGGGGATTGTCTCCTACTGTTTCTTTAGCATGGTATGTATCCAATGAGAAATTCTTTGATGTGTTAAAGCCCGCTATTTCTAATCTAAAGATACGCGGTAGTATCGGTAAGATCAATAATGACCGTGCAGTATCTGCGTATATGTATATGAGCCGTCTTCAGAATTTGAATGAAGGAATCTATTTTGGTAATGACATGGTACAATATACTTCTCTATTGGAAACCCAACAAGCCAATCCTTCTGCTACCTACGAGGAATCTACTCAAATGAATCTAGGTGCAGACTTAGGAATGTTTTCTAATCGTTTGAACGCAACATTCGACATTTGGAAGGATCGTCGCACCGGTGTATACACCATTCCCTCCACATTTTCATCCATGTTGGGATATACTACTATCTATATGCCAGGCAAGAATATCGGGAAAATGGAAACCAAAGGTTGGGAAGCCAGCCTAAACTGGAAAGATAACATAGGTAAAGATTTCACATATTTCCTTAGTGGTAACATTTCATACAGCAAAAACAAAGTCATTGATATGGACGAAGCCTTGCAACCGTATGACTATATGTATTCCAAAGGACATCCTTATGGTACTTCACTGGTCTATATTGCCGATGGTATTTTCCAATCGTATGAAGAAATTGCGGCAGCTCCTGTTCACACATTGAACAGCGTCGTTCCCGGAGACATACGATATAAAGATATCAACGGAGACGGTAAGATAGATGAAAAAGATCGGGTACGTTACGGATACACGGACGTTCCTCAAGTGTTCTATGGCTTCAGTCTTGGAGGAAGCTATAAAGGATTTTCTCTGTCCGTACTATTCCAAGGGGCAGCTAAAGTATCTAAAATGCTATCTTCATACACAGCGTTTGCATTCTACAATAACGGAAATATGTATGAACACCAAAGAAATAGATGGACACCGGAAAACCCTTCTGTCAACAACCCAAGATTTACAACTAAAGCTGCAGGGTCAAGCAACAACAGTCTTTCGTCTACCTATTGGCAACGGGACGCCTCTTATCTAAGACTAAAGAATGTAGAACTGTCGTATAATCTACCAACCAAAGTGGTCCGTTCCATTGGTCTTGAAGAACTCCGTATCTTCTTAAATGGCCAGAACCTGCTCACATTTGATAAACTAGACGTTATTGACCCGGAGGCCTATGGCAATGGTGTCGCTTATCCGCTCCAACGCTCATTCAGCGCCGGAATAAACATTAAATTTTAACTAACTATGAGAACGATTAAACATATACTCATAACAGGTTGTATTGCTCTTGCAGTTTCTTCATGCGACTATCTGGACCAACAACCTTATGAATACTGGCAACCGGAAGAGACATTTATTGATTATAACAAAACAATCCAAATGCTGAATAGCGTTTACGTTTCCATGCCCAATGGATACCAAAGCAACTACACAGCATTCCTCGACGCATCTACAGATGACGGTGCTTATGTAGACCCCGCCAATGCAATGTATAAACTGGGACAAGGATACGCAACCGAAATTAGTCCGATAGAAAACCGTTGGGCCGATTTATACATCGGTATCCGGCGTACACTTTATTTCGAGCAGTACATTCCTCTCCTACAAAACAATGCAGGTTGGACAGATGCACAAGTTGAAAGTTATAAAGAACTGGCCATAGCAGAGAGTAAATCGGTCCGTGCACTCTATTACTTCGAGTTAATCAAAAGGTATGGAGGAGTTCCGCTCGTGAAAAAGACATATACTCTTGATGATAAAGAGATTATAACATTACCCCGCAATAATTTCAGCGATTGCGTCGATTATATTGTAAGTTTATGCAATGAAGCCAGCGAAGTATTTACGCGCTACAATTATATCACGAATCAATATCGTGGTTTTGGTTTTTTATCAGCCAGTACATGCCCGTTGGCTATTAAGGCAAAAACGCTGGCGTACGCAGCGAGTCCATTATTCAACAATGTACAAAATCCGATACTCGGCTATACTGACGGAAACGTACAAGAAAGGTGGAAACTTGCTGCTAAAGCTTTGAAAACCGTAATTGACCTTGCTCCGAGTAAATTGTATTTATACCCAAACTTTGAAAAACTGTTTATCATACAGCCAAACCAAAATACTGAATATATAGTATATACCGGAAATCCAAAAAACTATATGCTGGAACTTTACAATTACCCTCCTTCACTGTTGGGTTCGGGAGGTACTTGTCCTTCCCATAATCTGGTATGCGCTTTCGAGAAGAAGGATGGTAGTGCCAACGATATGCAATCAGATACCCGATTCGAGAATATGGATCCTCGTTTTGATGTTACGATCGTTCGTGACGGAAGTATTTTGGGAGCAAGAGGAGCAATCGACATCAGCGACCCCAACAGTCAGGATGCTATCGGCAAAGTCAATCTTCGTTCTACCGTTACAGGTTATTATTTACGCAAATTCCTTGATACGAATATAAATCTGTCAGCTCAAACAATAACGAGTACCTACCACTACTTCCCTGTCATTCGCTTGGCAGACATCTATTTGCTATACGCTGAAGCCATGAACGAAGCATACGGACCGAATGATGCAGCCGATTTGGGGTGGACAGCTCTCGAAGCTTTGAATAAAGTAAGAACACGTGCAGGAATAACAGTCCCATACACTACAACTTCTCAAACGGAAATGACAAAGAAAATAAGAAATGAAAGACGGGTTGAACTGGCATTCGAAGATCAACGCTATTTTGACTTGAGAAGATGGAAAACAGCCGAAAAAGATTTGAACCAGCCACTAATGGGATTCAGAATAGAGCGGCAAGATAATGGAGTTGTGTCCACACATGAGTTTGTTGTCGACGGACAAAGGAAATTTAATACAAAGATGTATTATTCTCCTATCCCCTACTCAGAAATGCAGTTAAATACAAATTTAGTACAGAATCCCGGTTGGAGATAACAATCTAAAAATCGTATAATATGAAAAAATGGTATATATTAATGCTACTAATGAGCTTATGGTTCATAGGAGCGCAAGCACAAGAAACCGTAAGAGGTGTTGTTACAGATGCCGCCGGCGAACCATTAATTGGTGCCAATGTGGTAGAAAAAGGACAACCCAGTAATGGAACAATTACAAATCTTGACGGCAAATTTACATTAAAGGTAACCAGTAACAAGGCTATTATTGCTATTTCAATGATAGGAATGAAAACTGTAGAAGTTATCGTTCCCAAAGATGGAAAGACACTTACCGTAAGACTCCATGATGACACACAAACCTTGGACGAAGTAGTGGTTGTAGCTTATGGGCAACAGAAAAAGGTATCGGTTACCGGATCTATTTCTGCTGTGGGCAATCGGGAACTGAAACAAGGTCCTACTTCCAGTGTCACAAACAGTCTGACAGGACGTATTCCCGGACTGGTAACACGTCAAACCAGCGGACGTCCCGGTGAAGACGCTGCCGCACTCTATATTCGTGGCCGTGCTACGGTGAACGATGCTTCTCCGTTAATTATGGTAGATGGCATCGAACGTGACTTTTCACAAATCGACCCGGACGAAATAGAAAGTATTTCCGTATTGAAAGATGCATCTGCTACTGCCGTTTATGGTGTACGTGGAGCGAACGGAGTTATCCTTGTGACTACAAAACGTGGTAATTCCGGTAAAGCTAAAGTTTCTTTCTCCGGTGAGTTCGGTATTACACAAATCAACCGTATTACAAAAATGGTGAATGCCGAAGAATATGCAACATTGATGAATGAAGGTTTGGTGAATGAAGGGCAAGCACCGAAATATACAGAGCATGATATGCAATTATACCGCGACCAGTCCAGCCCGTTTACTCATCCGGACAACGACTATATAGATATGTTTACCAAACTAGGTACACAACAAAAGTACAATGTCAATGTATCGGGAGGAAACGAACGGCTTAAATATTTTGTGTCATTAGGCTATTTTCATCAGAACGGAACCTACGAAACTGATATCGAAAAATTAAAAAAGAAACCGGATCTGGCCAAATTGATTGCCATTAACCCGGAACTGGATAATTTACTCCAGCAACCAGACTACAACTCTGCCTACTACTATAATCGTTTCAACGTACGAACCAACCTAGATATACAAGTTACTAAAGACTTCAGTATTGGCGTTGACTTCAGCTATCGTACCGGAAGCAAGAACCGTCCCAACTCCGAAGGAGATGCCAGCCGTGCATTTAACAATATGACCCGTACACCTGCCAATGCATTCCCGCTAGTCAACGAAAACGGAACTTTTGCAGCCGTTCCAAATCTTGTGAGAGCCAACCCACTACACGCATTCCTCTATCAGGGATATAGAAAGGACAACGACAGTGCTTTGGAAGGAACTGTAAAACTGAACTACGATTTACATGCTATTACTAAAGGATTGAGTATCGGAGGTAAATTCTCCTACAATAGTTATATCGAAGACAACGGTATGGGCTTGAATGTGGTGGAACCTGTATGGAAATATAATGAGAATGGAACATACCAACGCCTACTTGCCAAAGTATTCCCTTCTCTCATCAATTTTGCATCCGGAGCAAAAAAACGTGTATACTGGGAAGCATTCGTGAATTATTCACGTCAATTTGCAGAAAAACATAATGTTTCGGGACTTATTTTATACAACTATAACTCTCACCAAGCACCGGGCGATGGTGAATATGGAGGGCTACCGCAGGTATATCAAGGACTGGTAGCCCGTGCCAACTATGATTTTGAAGGTAAATACTTAGTAGAAATCAATTTAGGATACAATGGTTCCAACAGATTTGTTGAAGGCGAACGATATGCATTATTCCCTTCCGCATCCGTAGGCTGGATTGTTACTAACGAATCTTTCCTAAAAGACAGCAAACTATTACCTTACTGGAAAATAAGAGCTTCATTAGGACAAGTCGGTAATGACAAATTCGGAAGTAATTTTGCCTATTATTCGGAAGCGACCTATGCCGCAGGCACCAATTACAATTTCGGTGAATCTCCAACTGCAGCCAGTGGAGGACTCTTGGAAGGAAAAGCAGCACAGATTGTAAGTTGGGAACGTTCTACCAAATTCAATATCGGTATGGACACACGCTGGTTTGAAGGTAAATTAACCTTGAATGCCGAATACTTCCGCGAAAACCGTACCAACATCTTGAAAACTCCCTCACGCACCAACATCATTTCCGGAGTGACAAGTTTTTCTCCACAAAATCTAATGGAAGTAAAAAATCAAGGTGTAGAAGTAGAAGTAGGATGGGATCATAAGATCAAAGACTTCGGCTATCGCATCAAAGCAAACATTGCCTACAACCACAATGAGATTATCGAACAAAATGAACAGATACGTAAATATCCTTATATGAACCGTACCGGAGGTTCTATCGGACAACAGTTCTCACTGATAGCCGACGGATTCTACAATACATATGCCGAAATCGCAGCCGGCCCGACGCAATACGGAACCTTACAACCTGGAGACGTCCGTTTCCGTGATATCAACGGAGACGGTGTTATCAATGATTACGACATAGCACCTTTCGGTTTCTCGGATGTACCCGAAATAACTGGCTCATTCCAAGTTGGTCTGTCTTACAAAAACTTCGACCTGACCGTTATGTTCCAGGGAGCAACACGTGTAACAATTCCACTGACAGGTGAAGTTGCATGGGAGTTCTTCAATCTTGGTTCTGCTCTTGCCGACAGACATTTGGCCAGATGGACTCCCGAAACACAGCAAACTGCGACTTATCATCGTATGAGCAATTCTTCAGGCTCCAATCAGAACAACTTCAAATCATCTTCAATGTATTTGTATGACGCTTCTTATCTGCGACTGAAGAATGTAGAGTTATCCTACAACTTCCCTAAAAAGTGGTTTACCCACACCCCGATATCCGCATTAAGGATGTATGTCAACGGATTCAACCTGCTTACTTGGGATAAGTTAAAAGTGATCGACCCGGAAGCACAACCTGCCAATCGCGGAAACTTCTACCCTCAGCAAAGAATCTATAATCTTGGAGTAAACGTTACATTCTAACCTCTGATAACAATTCGATATATGAAGAAAAATATTATTCTAACAGCCTTTTCCCTACTGCTCCTATACGGATGTACCGGTGATATGGAACGAATCCAGACAGGAACAAATACGGAAGAATTAATCTATGCAGACGCAGCAAAGACAAGGCAGATTTTAAATAACCTATATGCCCGCACGCGTCTAACACAAGGTAGCTTCTCCAGTTTCTCCGGAGATGGAGTAACTTTCCTTGACTGTGCAACAGACAACGCATATGCACCTATTGAATATTCATCAGTACATACGCATGGTAAGTCAACCATGTCTGCCTCTGATATTGCAATGAACGGAGGACATCCCTGGACCTTCTATTACAATAGTATCCGTAACGCAACTCTATTTATACAAAAAGTAGACAAATCGGTACTGTCTGATGAAGAAAAAGCCTCCTCAAAATTACAAGCGCGTTTCTTACGGGCACTGTATTATGCAGAATTATACCGTTGGTACGGAGGAGTCGTGTTGCTGGGAGATGAAATCATCTCTCCTACCGACTTGGACCGTTCGCGTTCAACTGCAGAAGCAACCGTCGACTATATCGTTTCCGAACTGGCAGATGTTGCATCACAACTTCCATTAGAATGGGACGCCCCCAATTACGGGCGTGCTACCAAAGGAGCGGCACTGGCCTACATAGCCCGTACCAAACTTTATGCTGCCAGCAAACTAAACAACCCGTCTATGGATCGTAAGAAATGGGAAGATGCCAGAGACGCATTATCAGCAGTCATGGGATTGAATATCTATGATTTATATTATGACACGCAAAATCCGGAATTAAGTTATGCACATTATTTCTGCGAGCGTAAAACCAAAGAAAATATATATACATATCTACTCGCTGCCAATGCCACCATGCATAGTAATCTTCCCCAAGGAGCTCCCTGGAATGAAAAATCTTATGTGGGATGTACTCCCACTCAGAATCTGGTAGATGCTTACGACATGAAAGACGGTACTGAACCAATCACCGGATACGATGCCAATGGCCAGCCTATCATTAATAAAAATTCAGGATATGACGATAAGAATCCTTATGAAAACCGGGATCCACGCCTTAAAATGACAATCTTTTATCATGGCAACACATTCGATCTTAATGGTTCCCAACAAGCGTTGGATATGACTGACGTAGATGATAAAAGCAAATCATCCGGTTATCTCGTCCTGAAATATCTCGACGATAGAATCGGACACAAAAGTTCGGGAAACTCCAATTATGACTGTAACCCCCAAATGATACGTTATGCGGAAATATTACTTGGGTATGCAGAGACACTTAATGAATTGGGTGACAGCAAAAATGCAGTAAAAACAGTCAACCTGATACGTAAACGTGCCGGTGTAGGAGAATTAGATGAAAACAAAAATTGGAATAAGGATGAACTCAGACAGCGCATCTACAAAGAATATCGTGTAGAATTTGCATTCGAAGACAATCGTTTCTTCGATGCCCGCCGATGGGCCAAAGCGGAAGAATGGTTCTCTAAACCAGTATACAAGGTTACTGTAACAGGCAGCCTAGAAAATCCTACATATACCAGAAGCCTGCTGGAAGAACGTATTTTTCTTTCCAAATGTTACCATTTCCCAATCCCGCAGCAAGAAGTTGACAACAGTCAGAATATTGAACAAAACGCCGGGTGGTAATCAGATTTATAAACCAATAATTTTACAATAATATGAAAGCAAAACATTTATTTTATACGTTATTTATCTTCCTGTTTTCACTTACCTCTTGTGAAAATGAAGCTAATATTGATTATGTTCCTACTGTACTATTCAATTTTGAAGGAGGAACGAACTTGGTAACTACTCCGAAAGGTATCAAAGAATATACGGTAAAAGGAAGCATCACTTCTACAGCAGGACTTACCTCCTTCGCTATCAGCACAGCCAATGCTGAAACCGGTGCGGCGATATCTGTCATCGAGAGTACCAGACAAACATTTGACGAACCTAAAAGTAATTATGATTTTTCATATACTATAACAAACCTGTCAGAAAACAAAGCGATCAAAATTAGTGTAACTGATGCTGAAGGAGAAGACTTTCAGAAAAACTTTGTAGTAGAAATCACTCCTGCTGTTATCTTTTCTGAACATAGTGATAAGAAATTGGAATCAGTTGACAAATATTGGGGAGTATTCTATGCTGAATGGTTATATGGCCGCATCTATAAGAGCCGTGAAGCGGGTAAATATGCTGCTGAAGTTAATATAGGTATGGAAAATAAGAATGGAAAAGCAGTATTAATCTCTCCTGCCAAGCATAGCTTAACCTTTAACGGTGCTCGCAATACTAAATTCGGAGTTACGAATATGACCTTAGAACAGTTCAACGCAATCAGCAGAATTGATGACACTCCTCTAAAGAATTTGTCACCAACAACAGAAAGTATTGAAATAGAGAATGGAAAAGTATATGCATACCAGACGCAAGATGGACAAAAAGGAGTGGTATATATTCAAAACCTGACTGGTAATGCCGGTAGTTCTGACGATCCGACGGTTACGGCAACGATTGTCACCAAGTTACAAGCGAAATAAACAGTTATCAACATAAGTTATACGGAATAGGGTGTGTCTCTCATTGACAAGACAGAGACGCACCCTATTCAATTTTGTTTCAAAGGTTTAAAACTATTTGTTTCCCGTAATGAAACTGGAAGTTTCAAGCCTTGGGAACAAAAGTTTCAAGCGTCTGAAACTAAAGTTTCCCACCGGTGAAACTATGGTTTCTGTACGGTGAAACCAAAGGTTCCAATGCATGAAACTATTGGTTTTGCCGTATGAAACAGTTTGTTTGCCGAGATGAAAATAAAATAGCCCCAACTTTATTCAAGTTGAGGCTACTCAAGTATCATCTAAAAAGGACTTATTTTATTCCCATTCGATTGTTGCAGGCGGTTTGGAACTAATATCATAGGTTACACGGTTCACACCTTTTACCTTATTAATAATGTCATTCGAAACTTTACCTAAGAACTCGTAAGGCAAATGCGCCCAATCGGCAGTCATAGCATCCGTAGATGTCACGGCACGCAAGGCAACTGCTCTTTCGTAAGTACGCTCATCTCCCATTACACCGACAGACTGTACCGGCAACAGGATAACACCTGCCTGCCATACTTGATCATACAATCCCCAATCACGCAATCCCTGAATAAAGATATCATCCGCATCCTGCAAGATACGTACCTTCTCCGGCGTAATATCTCCCAGAATACGTACTGCCAACCCCGGTCCCGGGAACGGATGACGGGTAATCAGATGTTCCGGCATACCCAACTCACGGCCTACACGACGAACTTCATCCTTAAACAACAAACGAAGCGGCTCGCACAACTTTAGATTCATTTTCTCCGGAAGGCCCCCTACATTATGGTGACTCTTAATCACTGTACCTGTGATAGACAATGATTCTATGCAATCCGGATAAATAGTACCCTGCGCCAACCATTTTACATCTTTTATTTTGTGAGCTTCTACATCGAACACATCAATAAAGCCCTTACCGATAATCTTACGTTTACCTTCCGGTTCCGTTACACCGGCCAATTCCGCAAAGAACTGCTCACTGGCATCCACACCAATCACGTTCAGGCCAAGGCATTCGTAATCGTTCATCACATTCTTGAACTCATTCTTACGCAACATACCATGATCTACGAAGATACAAGTCAAATTCTTGCCAATAGCCCTGTTCAGCAACACGGCAGCTACAGAAGAATCCACACCACCACTCAAACCGAGCACTACTTTATCATCACCCAACTGTGCTTTCAATTCAGCAACTGTGCTTTCGATAAAAGAAGCCGGTGACCAATCCTGCTTGCACCCACAAACCCCGACTACGAAATTCTTCAAGATCTGTGTTCCATCTTCGCTATGAAATACTTCCGGATGAAACTGAACGCCCCATACATTTTCACCTTCAATCTGATAGGCAGCAATATCAACTTTGTCTGTTGAAGCAATCTTTTTAAAGTTAGCAGGGATAGCAGTAATCGTATCGCCATGGCTCATCCACACCTGTGTATTTTCGCGTACTCCTTTGAACAACACATTATCCTTACAGAAAGAAGTCAGATGCGCACGCCCATATTCACGCGTACCGGCCGGCTCTACTTTCCCACCGTTAGTATACGACATAAACTGTGCGCCATAGCAAATTCCCAATATAGGATATTTACCACGAATCTCACTCAAATCTACTTTGAAAGCATCTTTATCATAAACCGAAAAAGGGCTTCCGGAAAGGATAACTCCTTTGATTGTTGTATCTTCTTTAGGAAATTTGTTATAAGGAACAATTTCGCAATACGTGTCCAACTCGCGTACACGACGTCCAATAAGTTGCGTAGTTTGCGAACCGAAATCAAGAATTATTATTTTTTCCTGCATATCAATGTATGGGTTTTTAAATAAATGGTCTGCAAAAGTAGGAAAAAGTACGCAATCTATATAAGATATAAGTCAAAAATCTATCATTTTAGTATATTCAAAACATCATGAAACCATTTTTTATTTTCTGCTATCGCTCTCAAGACAAGGGAACACTGAGTTAAAATGAGTTAATCTTTGTCCCGCAAATACCATTTAAGCCATTATGTACAGCTCATACAACGCTTTTTAATGTATATATGCCTGTCCCTTTAGACTTTTCCACCAATTTGGTATTATCACAAAAAAGAAACTACTTTGCAACACTGTTTTTAGTCTTCTATATAATTACATTAAATTAAAAACTATGGAAATACTCACTTTTCCCAATTGCCGTCAATCTATTTGGCTAGCTGTCTTCTTTATTCTGTGGACTGTAATCGTTCAAGTTATCTGCATCATATCAGGCGTACCTAGCTATCTATGTGCGACTATACTATATGTAAGCACAGTAACAATACTGGCAATAGCTTTCCGAACCAAAGCAATGGACCGCTCCATACTCCGTTTTGACAAACCAAATATAAAGGTACTATTACTTGCAGCAGGAGGAACTCTCTGCCTTCCGTGGGTACATGCACTGATTTATTCAATCGTACCATTCCCGGAGTTTCTCAAAAAGATATTCACAGAAATTGGAACAAAAGACTCAAACGAGGCTTACATTTATCCTTTTATCAGCGCAATACTCATGCCTTTTATAATAGAAGTCATTTTTAGAGGAATCATTCTAAGAGGACTACTGACAGAATATGGCATCCGAAAATCAATTATAATAGCCGCAATAATTTATTCTGTAGTGTGGGGGTGCATGACCTTATTACCTGTACTAGGATTAATATACGGACTATGGTTCGGCTGGTTGTATGTATATAGCCGGAGCCTATGGACTTGCCTGATAACACATATTCTTTTACAAGTCTCAAGCGTGGCATATGTCATGACTAATTATTATCATCCCCTTCCCCAACAGGTAAACTCAGCAATGACAGGAGATCTATGGATAGTCAATCTGGCAGCCACTATTGTATTTATTCTTTTTACATATTTCTTATACCAAACTTTTAGACATCATGATAACCGAGATTACGCAATCTAATCCTTCGCAATCATTGATTGAACACGACATCTTGCTGCAGCAACTACAACTGCAACAACTCATTATTCTGGGATTGGTACTATTAGTTATCCTCTTAATTCCGGTAGCTATTATTATGTTCAAGAGGCAAAAACAAGCAAGTACATACTGGAGATCACTTTTCCAGGAAATAGAACAAGTCAATCAGGATGTTACTTTCCGCAATCAGACACAAGAAGCCATTATCGCTTCCCTACGCGAGCGGATGCAAACATTGGAAAATCAAAAACCTGCTGAACCTTCATACGATGAATACACCGAAATCCTAGGATTCTATCGAAAAATAAACCAGCCATTGATAAGTTTTCTGGAATCAATCCAGTTGTCGTCTTACGAGATTTTTATCTGTATCCTGATATTCGAGAAAGTATCTCTAAAAGAGATTGCCAACCTACTAGGTAAAAATTACGATGCCGTAAAAAAACGCAGACAGCGTATCCAGAATAAAATAAAACTAAGCGGAACATGTAAAAATGCAGAACAATGCATTCATTGTCCGTTACTAAACATTCCACAAATTTGTCCCACCCCCAAAGGCGGAGACGTACTATAATAAGATTTATAAATATTATAATCATAATAGCTATGCAAAAATTCAATCAACTATTCCTGGCATTTCTTACCATTGCAATCTTTATCACCTGTACTTCCACTGCGAAACAGCGACCGGAAGGCGGTTGGTTATGGAAAATTTCAGGCAACGGTCTTTCGCATCCCTCTTATCTGTTCGGAACATATCATGGTACATACGACATACTATATCAATATACCGACAGTATTCCCGAACTCCACCAAGCCTTTAACGCTTGTAGCCAATTCACCGGAGAAAGCGAAACAACGTCCAAACCAACCCCTGCTCAGGTCGGAGCCGCTATAAAACTACCTAAAGACACAACCTATGCCGACTTATTAAATAAAGAAGATTTTCATTTTCTCGATTCCATAGTACGTCAAAGTTTAAAATCTCCTTTAAATAAGGTGTATATAAAGCCTAATTTCTTAGCCCTTATTTTAGGAGAGATAGAAAAAGGTAAGAAATTGGTAGACACAGGATACTCCCAAAGTCGGATTGATAGTATGAAATCTCAAGTTATGGACATAGCTTTAGAAAAAAAAGCAAAAGAGAAAGGCCTCACAATTGTCGGCTTGGAGGGCATATTCGACGCCTTTGTATCAGAAAAAAGTAATCTAAAGAAAGAAGCTGACGAATTAATATCAGATCTACGGGAAGATGACGAAATTTCACCTTTATCTTTCGTCAATACCCTTTCAGATGTGTATCGTACTCAAAACATGAAAAGCCTGATAGATTTTGAAGTGAAAGTAGATTCGATCTTCCGAACCTCACCGAAATTAACAGAAATAGGGAAACGAATACGGGAGGATTTGTTAAAGCGCAGAAATCTGAATTGGATGAACAAGATACCCGAACTGATGAAAGCCCAGCCCACCTTCATCGCCGTAGGCGTCCGCCACCTTCCGGGCAAAGACGGATTAATCGCGCTTTTACTTGAAAAAGGATATCAGGTAGAACCGATCGGACTATAAATCAAATTTGCCACATCCGGGTTTCCTCATCAGACAAATACTGATAGCTGAAACTACCCGAATGTGGCAAGACAACTAGTTAGAAGTATAACCGGCCCAATAAAGAAATAATGTTTATAGGACCCAGCCGTTATTAATTCTTCTCTTTCAGTAAATCACGAATCTCCGTCAACAACACTTCTTCTTTGGTAGGTGCAGGAGGAGCGGGAGGCGCTGCCGGAGCTTCCTCATTTTTCTTTGTAGTCAATTTCGTAATCAGACGTATAAATAAGAATATGGAGAAGGCTATAATCAGAAAGTCAAAAGTCGCTTGCAGAAACTGCCCGTAATCCAAAGAAACGGCAGGAGCAATCTCTTTACCATCAGCTCCGATTTCAGCCGCTTTCATTACCCATTTCAAATCCGTAAAGTTCACACCACCAACCAGTAAACCAATCGGAGGCATAATTACATTAGCAACCAATGATGATACGATTTTTCCAAACGCACCACCAATAACTACACCGACAGCCATGTCTATGACGTTTCCTTTCATGGCAAACGCCTTAAAGTCCTGTAAAAATGTGTTCTTTCCCATCTTTTTTCAATATTTAATGTGAATTTAATATGCGAATATAAAAACATTTTCGTAATTTTGCACCGCAAATATTATAAAACCCTTAAAAGTTTAAACAAAATGATTAAAGTAGGTATTAATGGATTCGGACGTATCGGACGTTTCGTTTTCCGCGCTGCAATGAAAAGAAACGATATTCAAATCGTAGGTATCAACGACCTTTGCCCGGTTGACTACTTGGCTTATATGTTGAAGTATGACACTATGCACGGTCAATTCGACGGTACTATCGAAGCAGATGTTGAAAACAGCAAATTGATCGTTAACGGTCAATCTATCCGTATCACTGCTGAAAGAAACCCGGCTGACTTGAAATGGGATGCTGTAGGTGCTGAATACGTTGTTGAATCTACAGGTTTGTTCTTGAGCAAAGACAAAGCTCAGGCTCATATCGAAGCTGGTGCAAAATATGTTGTAATGTCAGCTCCTTCTAAAGATGATACTCCGATGTTCGTTTGTGGTGTAAACGAAAAAACATATGTCAAAGGTACTCAGTTTGTATCTAACGCTTCTTGTACAACTAACTGTCTGGCTCCTATCGCTAAAGTATTGAATGACAAGTTCGGTATCCTTGACGGTTTGATGACTACTGTTCACTCTACAACTGCTACTCAGAAAACAGTTGACGGTCCTTCTATGAAAGACTGGAGAGGTGGTCGTGCTGCTTCCGGCGGACGTATCTGTAGTTGACTTGACAGTTAACTTGGCTAAACCGGCTACTTACGCTGAAATCTGCGCTGCAATGAAAGAAGCTTCTGAAGGCGAATTGAAAGGTATCCTGGGTTACACTGAAGATGCAGTTGTTTCTTCTGACTTCTTGGGTGACACTCGTACTTCTATCTTCGATGCAAAAGCTGGTATTGCTTTGACTGATACATTCGTTAAAGTTGTATCTTGGTATGACAACGAAATCGGCTACTCTAACAAAGTTCTTGACTTGATCGCTCACATGGCATCAGTTAACGCTTAATTAGAAGCCTGAATAATATAGAAAACCGCTGCGGGAAACCGTAGCGGTTTTTTTATACATTTCATTTTATATATTGTTAAAAAGCAAGCTGTTATCCGTTGAATAAGCTACAATTTTAGTAGTTTTGTAGTTCTATGGAGAGATTATTAATAACATTGATACTTGTTTGCACTATGAACAATATAACAAATGCCCAAAATCCTTTCTTCGGGCAATACCAGACACCGCACGCAACCGTGCCCTTTGACCGGATTAAAACAGAGCATTACGAGCCTGCGATCCTCGAAGGTATCAAGCAACAGAATGCGGAAATAGATGCTATCATACTAAATCCGGAAAAAGCGAACTTCAATAATACAATCGAAGCATTCGAAGAATCGGGTGAATTACTGGATAGAGTGGTTTCAGTCTTCGGCAATATGCTTAGTGCCGAAACGAACGACGACCTGCAAGAACTGGCTCAAAAGATTATGCCGTTGCTTAGTGAGCACAGCAATAATATCACGCTGAATGAAAAGCTATTCGCCCGCGTGAAAGAAGTGTACGATCAAAAAGAGACTTTACAACTGACACAGGAACAAAGTCAGTTGCTTGAAAACGCATACAACAGCTTTGTACGACACGGTGCCAATCTGGAAGGGGAAGCGAGAGAAGAATACCGCAAGCTGACCACCGAATTGAGTAAGTTGACACTTGACTTCAGCGAAAACAACCTGAAAGAGACTAACAGCTATCAAATGCTGCTGACAAAAAAAGAAAGCCTTGCCGGACTACCGGAGATTATCGTAGAAGCTGCTGCCGAAACAGCCAAAAGCGAAGGGAAAAAAGGCTGGGCCTTCACCCTGCACGCCCCAAGTTATGTTCCCTTTATGACTTATGCTGACAACCGCGATTTACGTCATAGACTATATATGGCTTACAATACCAAGTGTACCCACGATAACGAATTCAACAATATCGATATCGTAAAGAAGATAGCCAATACACGCATGAAGATAGCTCAACTGCTAGGATACAAGGACTATGCGGAATATACATTAAAGAGGAGAATGGCTGAAAGCAGCAGAGCTGTATACAAACTTCTCAATCAGTTATTGGAAGCTTACACTCCCACAGCCGAAGCGGAATATAAGGATGTACAGGAACTAGCACGTCTGGAACAAGGAAATGACTTCATTTTAATGCCATGGGACTGGAGCTATTACTCAAACAAACTGAAAGATAAGAAATTCAATATTAACGAAGAAATGCTTCGCCCCTACTTTGAGCTCGAACAAGTAAAAAAAGGGGTGTTCGGATTGGCAGAGAAACTATACGGAATTACTTTCCGGAAGAATACAGAAATTCCGGTTTATCACAAAGAAGTAGAGGCCTACGAAGTGTTTGATAAGGATGGGCAGTTTTTAGCTATCTTATATACGGACTTCCATCCCCGTCTTGGGAAACGTGCCGGTGCCTGGATGACAAGTTACAAAGAACAATGGATAGATAAAAAGACCGGTGAAAACAGCCGTCCACATATATCCGTCGTCATGAATTTCACCAAGCCGACCGAGAACAAGCCGGCTTTGTTGACTTTCAATGAAGTAGAGACATTCTTGCATGAATTCGGTCACAGCCTGCATGGTATGTTTGCCAACTCTACATATAAGAGTTTAAGCGGGACTAATGTATATTGGGACTTTGTGGAACTTCCTTCACAGATTATGGAAAACTTCGCCATAGAGAAAGATTTTCTCAACACCTTTGCCCGTCATTATCAGACCGGAGAAGTACTGCCGGATGAATTAATTCAACGTCTTGTGGATGCTTCAAACTTCAATGTAGCCTACGCCTGCCTCCGCCAAATCAGTTTCGGCTTACTTGATATGGCGTGGTACACACGTAACGTACCTTTCGAAGGAGACGTGAAGGTCTACGAACAAGAGGCATGGAAAAAGGCACAAATATTGCCGGTAGTGAAAGAAACCTGTATGAGTACACAGTTTTCTCATATCTTTGCAGGCGGATATTCAGCCGGATATTATAGTTATAAATGGGCAGAGGTACTGGATGCAGACGCTTTCTCGCTTTTCAAACAAAAAGGGATATTCAATCAGGACGTCGCCGAATCATTCCGCAATAATATTTTGTCGAAAGGAGGGACAGAACATCCAATGGTACTTTACAAACGCTTCCGTGGACAAGAACCGACCATTGACGCTTTATTAATCAGAAACGGGATAAAAAATTAATAATAAGTATTAAAGAGATTGATGATGAGAAATATAAGTAAAATACTTGGGCTGTTGCTATTGCTCCCTCTATTCACCGGATGTAATGATTCGGATGATGTGGCTGCTATCTTTACCGGGAAAACTTGGAAACTAAATTACATCACTGTGGATGGCGGACATGATATGTTTCCTTTTTGGGAAAATGAAGCTCAAAAAACAAAGATTTATGAAGAACTTAACAAGAATGGTACATACAACGTCATATTTGAGGGTACGGTTGAAGGCGATATCATAAAAGGAAATATAAAGGGAACAGTAATTACTACCACCGGCAACTTTGAAGGTACATGGAGTGCCAATGGTAAGAATAATAAATTCGAAGCAACTGTAGAAGGAAACAATGGTGGAGATGCACTCGCCAAGAACTTTCTTGAAGGCCTGAACAACGCAACATCTTACGAAGGAGATGAGAACAACTTATACCTTTTATATAAACCTCAATCTAACACTCAGACATTCCGTATGGTTTTCCGTGTAGTTAGTGGTAATTAGTTAAGAAACATGGACACTGAAAAGAAACAATCAGAACTTGACAAACGTTACATACGTATGGCGAGCATATGGGCAGAGAACTCCTATTGCCAACGTCGTAAAGTAGGCGCCTTAATCGTTAAGGACAAGATGATTATTTCCGATGGATACAACGGAACCCCTTCCGGTTTCGAAAATGTATGCGAAGATGAGAATAATCTGACAAAACCGTATGTATTGCACGCAGAAGCAAATGCCATTACCAAAATAGCCCGTTCAAACAACAGCAGCGACGGTGCTACCATGTATGTCACAGCTTCCCCTTGCATTGAATGTGCAAAATTAATCATACAGGCGGGAATCAAACGAGTCGTTTACTCCGAACATTACCGCCTCGAAGATGGAATAGAACTACTAAAACGGGCTGGAGTTGAAGTCATCTATACAGAACTGGATGAAACCGCTCCAAATAAATAATAAGACGAACTTTTAAAAAAAGGAATAGACATGAGTACAAAAAACTCTTCACGTTTTACACCTGTCATCATAGCTATCAGCGTGGTAATCGGGATTCTTATCGGCACATTTTATGCCAAGCATTTTGCCGGCAATCGTTTGGGTATCATCAACGGTTCCTCTAACAAGCTGAATGCATTGCTGCGAATCGTAGACGACCAATACGTAGACACCGTAAACATGACCGATCTTGTGGAAAAAGCCATGCCTCAGATTCTGGCCGAACTAGATCCGCATTCAACATATATCCCCGCCCAGAACCTCGAAGAAGTAAATTCGGAGTTGGAAGGCAGTTTTAGCGGAATCGGTATCCAGTTTACGATACAGAACGATACAATACACGTCAATGCCGTCATTCAGGGCGGTCCTTCCGAGAAAGTAGGACTAATGGCAGGTGACCGCATCGTCACCGTAGACGACAGCTTGTTTGTCGGTAAAAAAGTAACCAACGAACGGGCTATGCGCACACTAAAGGGACCGAAAGGTTCTCAAGTGAAGTTAGGAGTGAAACGCATGGGAGAAAAAGACTTATTAAGTTTTACAATCACACGCGGAGACATTCCTCAAAACACTGTCGACGCTGCTTATATGTTAAATGACGAAATCGGTTATGTCAAAGTAAGTAAGTTCGGACGTACCAGCCATGTGGAACTTCTCAATGCTTTAGCGCAACTGAACCACAAGAAATGTAAAGGCCTGATTATCGACCTTCGCGGCAATACAGGCGGATACATGGAAGCAGCTATCCGCATGGTTAACGAATTCCTGCCGGAAGGAAAACTGATTGTATATACTCAGGGACGCAAATATCCTCGCGCAGAAGAATTTGCCAACGGTACAGGAAGCTGTCAAAAGATGCCGCTTGTCGTATTGATCGATGAAGGTTCGGCTTCTGCCAGCGAAATCTTTACCGGAGCTATTCAGGACAACGACCGTGGTACGGTAGTAGGACGCCGTTCCTTCGGTAAGGGTCTCGTGCAACAGCCTATCGACTTCAGCGACGGTTCAGCTATCCGCCTGACTATCGCCCGTTATTATACCCCCGCAGGACGTTGTATCCAACGCCCCTACGAAAGCGGAAAAGACCGTAATTACGAACTGGATTTATTCAACCGTTACGAACACGGTGAATTCTTCTCACGCGACAGTATCAAGCAAAATGAAAACGAACTTTATTACACCAGCCTCGGACGTCCTGTGTATGGTGGCGGTGGCATTATGCCGGATATATTCGTGCCGCAGGATACCACAGGTGTCACCTCATATCTTTCTACGGCTATCAATCGTGGATTAACCATTCAGTTCACATTCCAATACACCGACAACAACCGGAAAAAACTCAGCCAGTATGAAACGGAAGAAGAACTACTAAATTATCTCCGCCACCAGGGTCTGGTAGAACAGTTTGTCCGCTTTGCTGAAAGTAAGGGATTGAAAAGAAGAAATATCCTCATCCAAAAGTCCTACAAGTTATTGGAGAAAAATATCTATGGCAACATCATCTACAATATGTTGGGGCTGGAAGCCTACCTCCAATATTTTAACAAGACAGACGCTACTGTCAATAAGGGTATCGAGATACTCGAGAAAGGAGAAGCATTCCCGAAAGCTCCGGTAGCAGTGGAAGAAGAAGATACTAAGGACAAAAAGAATGAAAAGAAAAAAAGAACTGCGCAAGCATATCGCATCGTTGAAGACCCAACTCTGTACTTCGACTATGCGGAAGCTTCAATCAGCTAAAATACTTGCCGCCCTCGAAGCCCACCCGGCTTTCAGGGCGGCAAATACCATATTGCTCTACCACTCTCTCGGAGACGAAGTGGATACACATACATTTATCAAAAAATGGAGCAGTGAAAAACGAATATTGCTTCCGGTTGTCGTAGGCGATGATCTGGAACTGCGTATATACACCGGCCCGGACGACATGACAACCGGTAGCTACGGAATAGAAGAACCGACCGGAGAGGTGTTTACCGACTATGCAGCCATAGACTTTATCGCCGTCCCGGGAGTAGCTTTCGACCGGAAAGGTAATCGTCTCGGACGCGGAAAAGGCTATTATGACCGCCTTTTGCCACGTATCCCCTCAGCCTGCAAAGCTGGTATCTGCTTTCCTTTTCAATTAGTAGAAGAAGTCCCGGCAGAATCATTCGATATCCGCATGGACATAATTATAACGACAAATGAGAACGAATTATCACACCCATACCACCCGCTGCCTTCATGCGACAGGGAGTGACGAAGAATTTGTTTTAAGCGCCATTAAAGGCGGCTATCAGGAACTGGGGTTTTCAGACCATACTCCCTGGAAATATCATACTAACTACATTTCAGATATCCGCATGACTCCAGAGGAACTGCCGGATTACGTAGAAAGCCTCCGCTCGTTACAAGAAAAGTATAAAGACCGGATCAACCTGAAAATAGGATTGGAATGCGAATACTTTCCCGACTACCTTCATTGGCTGAAAGAAGTCATTCGAGAATTTAAACTGGATTACATCATCTTCGGAAACCATCACTTCCATACAGACGAGAAGTTTCCTTATTTCGGTAGAAATACCAAAACGGTAGATATGCTCGAACTCTATGAGGAGAGTGCCATTGAAGGAATGGAAAGCGGACTGTTTGCCTACTTTGCTCATCCGGACTTATTTATGCGTTCTTATCCGGAATTCGACCGTCACTGCAAATTAATCAGCAGACATATTTGCCGGACTGCCGCACGGTTAAACCTCCCATTGGAATACAACATCGGCTACGAAGATTATAACGACGCGCACAAGATTACGACCATTCCCCATCCGGATTTTTGGAAGATAGCAGCAGCCGAAGGATGTACCGCTATCATCGGAGTAGACGCCCACAATAATCAATATCTGGAAACCCCGTTTTATTACGACCGTGCAAACGAAAGACTCCGGGCACTGGGAATAAAGGTAATAGACAGAATCCCCTTCCTCAGCGAAAAATGATATTAGTTATTACAGTAGCACCGACTTTCTGGTTCAAGGCACGCACCAACTTCTCACGCCCCATCATCAACTCCTGACGAAGAGCGGCAGAAGTAAGATGCACATATAAGGTCTGGTTACGAATATAAAGATTGCTGGTATAATTGGCAGCCGGCCCCAATATCTGCGGCCATGCATCCAGTAATCTTTGTTCGTTCAATGGAGATTCCAGACTCTCCTGTCGAAGAAACTGCTGTATTAATTTACCTATTGGTTCCGCATCATTACGTTTCATTGTTCTGCCTCCATTTCACGGACAACTCCCTGTTCCACACAGAAAATCTTGTAATCACTGCCCACCTTATGCAAGATGCGGTCCAGATGCTCTCGGTTCGTATCCGTAATAAATATTTGTCCGAAACTGTCTCCCGCCACCAGTTTGACAATCTGTTCCACGCGCGAGGCATCCAATTTATCAAAGATATCGTCTAACAACAATAAAGGAACCGTTCTACCCGTACGTTTCAGAAAATCGAACTGTGCCAACTTTAACGCAACCAGATATGTTTTATTCTGCCCCTGCGAACCCTCCTTTTTAATAGGAAACTCACCCAGCAACATATTCAGTTCATCCTTATGAATACCGCGCAAAGAAAATCCCATAATCTTATCCCGCTCCCGGCTCTGCTTCAGCACATCCAGCAAAGAAGTATCCCTCGCATGAGATTCATAAGACAATCCCACCGACTCCTTATCCTGAGAAATAAAGGAATAGAACGACTGGAAAATAGGAATGAACTCTTTGATAAACGCTTCCCGTTTCCGGAACACCACTTCCCCAGCCTGCGCCATCATCTCCTCCCAAACCAAAAACAACTCCTCCTCGACCGGAAACTCACTTTTCAACAACGTATTACGTTGTGCCAACGCTTTATTATATCGTATCAGCGCATCCAGATATTCTTTATCATACTGAGAAATCACCACATCCATAAAACGGCGGCGTTCCTCACTCCCCCCTGCAATCAGTTCGGAATCGGCGGGCGAAACCATGACCAAAGGCAAGAAACCGATATGGTCCGAAAAACGACCGTACTCTTTCTTATTTCGCTTGAACTGCTTTTTCGAACGGCGCTTCATCCCGCAATAAATCTCCTCGGGAGTTCCGTCCTCTGCTTCATAAAAGCCCTGAATGACAAAGAAGTCCTGTTCGTGACGAATATTCTGAGAATCAATCGGATTGCCGGAACTTTTGCAGAAAGACAAGAAATACACCGCATCCAACAGGTTCGTTTTCCCCATACCGTTTTGGCCGAAAAAACAATTCAGTTTGGCGGAAAAATCAATCTCCACCTCTTCCAGATTCTTATAATTTAATATGGATATCCGTTTCAGTATCATTGTGTACACCTTAATTTGTTCACAAAAGTAGCAAGATTTTCGTGGTTTTCGGGTGTAAAACAAAAAAAGATGCCTCTAAATTTCGTTTGTAGATATAAAAAAACTACTTTTGCGAGTCGAAATATCAAATAGCGAATAATAACAAAAAGAATCATATAAAAATGGCAGAACAAAAGAATCAGAACGAACATCTGAACGTAGAAGATGCACTGACACAATCGGAAGCATTTCTTATCAAGTACAAAAACGCAATCATCGGCGGTGTTGTTGCTGTGATTATCATTGTAGCAGGTTTTATCATGTACAAGAACCTCTATGCTGAACCTCGTGAAGAAAAAGCGCAAGCGGCTCTTTTCAAAGGACAGGAATACTTTGAACAGGATGCTTACGAACAAGCACTGAACGGTGACAGCATCGGTTTTGTCGGTTTCCTGAAAGTAGCAGACGATTTCAGCGGAACTAAAGCCGCTAACTTGGCCAAAGCTTATGCAGGTATTTGCTACGCACAACTTGGCGAATATGAAGAAGCTGTTAAAATGCTGGATAGCTTTAACGGAAAAGATCAAATGGTTGCTCCGGCAATTTTGGGTGCTGCAGGAAACTGCTACGCACAACTCGGTCAATTGGACAAAGCAGCCTCTACATTGATGTCTGCTGCTGACAAAGCCGACAACAATACACTGAGTCCGATCTTCCTGATGCAAGCCGGAGAGATTCTGGTGAAACAAGGCAAGTATGATGACGCTGTTGACGCTTACACTAAGATTAAGGATAAATACTTCCAATCTTACCAAGCCATGGACATCGACAAATACATCGAACAGGCTAAGTTGATGAAGAAATAATAGATCTTATATATATAAGAGATTGAGACACGGATTACACCGGATTGCGGATTATTTCAGAACCGTGAAATCCATGTAATCCGTGCCTTTTTTCTTGACCTCTCCGGATTCTTGATTTTCAATTTTTAATTCTCAATTTATAATTTACTATGGCAACAGCTTACCATAATCTATCCGAATACGATTTCAATTCAGTTCCAAACGCCGAAGGCATGAAATTCGGAATCGTTGTATCCGAATGGAACTTCAACATTACGGGTGCTTTACTGAAAGGCGCAGTTGATACATTAAAAAAACATGGAGCAAAAGATGAAAATATTCTGGTAAAAACCGTACCGGGAAGTTTCGAACTAACTTTCGGCGCCAACCAAATGATGGAAAATTGCGATGTTGATGCAATTATTGCAATTGGTTGCGTAATTAAAGGAGATACTCCACATTTTGATTATGTTTGCATGGGAGCCACTCAAGGAATTACCGAATTAAACGCAACTGGCGATATACCAGTTATTTACGGATTAATTACTACAAATACAATGGAGCAAGCAGAGGATCGCGCCGGTGGCAAACTAGGTAACAAAGGAGACGAATGTGCAATTACTGCAATAAAAATGATTGATTTTGTTTGGAGTTTAAATAAATAGTTGTATCTTTGCACCGCAATTGAGAAAAGAAACAAACCTCCTCAAAAGCAAAAAGGGCAAATACCAGAGTGGCCAAATGGGGCAGACTGTAAATCTGCTGTCTTTCGACTTCGGTGGTTCGAATCCATCTTTGCCCACAAAAATTGCGAGAGCATTAGCCTTCCAAGCTGAGGGTCGCGGGTTTGAGCCCCGTCTTCCGCTCTCTAAAGAGAATCTGAGAAATTAGATTCTCTTTTTTTCTATTACTTTAGACCTTTAAGATTATGAAAGATTCTCCGACACAATCACACGTGCTTCAACTATCGCACCCTCCTATTCCTGTTGTCCGTATCGGAATCATAGGATTGGGCAATCGCGGATTGCTCACCCTGCAACGTTATCTGCAAATTGAAGGAATAGAAATCAACGCTCTTTGTGAAATCAGAGAAGGAAACCTGGCCAAAGCCCAACAACTACTAAAGGAAAACAATCGTCCCGGAGCCACCGGATACACCGGACCGGAAGGCTGGAAAAATATGTGCGAGCATGATGAACTGGATATTGTTTTTATCTGCACCGACTGGCTAATGCATACAGCTATGGCAACCTTTGCCATGGAATGCAACAAACACGTAGCCATTGAGGTCCCGGCAGCCATGAGCGTGGAAGAATGCTGGCAACTGGTTGATACCGCCGAAAAGACAAGACGACACTGTATCATGCTGGAAAACTGTTGCTACGATCCATTTGCACTAACAACTCTCAATATGGCCCGCCAAGGAATACTCGGAACTATCATGCACGTGGAGGGAGCTTATATACACGACCTGCGTTCCATGTATTTTGCCGAAGAAAGCGAAGGAGGTTACCACAACCACTGGGGGAAAAGATATAGCATCGAACATACGGGTAATCCCTATCCCACTCACGGTCTGGGACCTGCCTGCCAGATACTTGACATTCACCGGGGCGATAAAATGGAATACCTCGTTTCAATGTCCACCCACCAAGCAGGCATGAGCGAATACGCCCGGAAAAAGTTCGGCAAAGACTCACCGGAAGCCAGACAGGAATATAAATTGGGAGATGTCAACACGACCCTGATCCATACCGCGAAGGGAAAAACAATCATGCTGCAATATGATGTATGCACGCCCCGGCCTTACAGCCGCCTGCAAACCGTATGCGGTACTCTTGGTTTTGCACAAAAATACCCCGTGCCTTGCATCGCACTGGAGCCCAACGGAGACACTCCTCTTGAAGGAAAAGCACTGGAAGAAGTATTATCCCGCTATAAACATCCTTTCAGCGCCACTATCGGCGAAGAAGCACATCGCAGAGGTTTGCCAAACGAAATGAACTACGTGATGGATTACCGACTGATATACTGTCTACGCAACGGTCTTCCTCTTGACATGGATGTATACGATGCCGCCGAATGGTCCTGCATCACAGAATTAAGCGAGAAGTCGGTATTGAATGGAAGCATACCGGTAGAGATACCGGATTTCACTCGGGGAGCATGGAAAACAAGATGAATAAAAGAAGATTCTTTTTCAAGAATTTCAAGGTAAGGTGAATATGCCGTTCTACGGCTTTTTCACCGATACCGCATCGAGCGGCAATCTCCCGATAAGTCATGTTCTCCTCCCTGCTCATCAAGAATATCTCACGTTGCCTTTTAGGTAACACGGCAATTAACCGGTCGATATATTCTTTTAAATCCTCAGCCACCATTTGGTCTTCCTGATTATACGGTTCTTCGTTCTCTATGGAACGTAGTATCGTCATTTTGAACATATCTTCGCGCATCCTGCTGCGGGCTTTATTAAAAATGATATTCCGGGTAATAACAAACAAAAAGCCCTCCACCTTCTTGTTGTTATCCAATAAGTGGCGTGCTTCCCAGAATTTCACAAAAACATCCTGCACGATTTCAGCAACAGTATCAGAAGAAGTTACATAAAGTTTGGTAAAATTGTAGACCTTCTGACAATAATAATCATACAATGCAGCAAAGGCTATATTATTGCCATTTTTCATTTGTTCTATCAACTCTTCTTCCTTCATATTGTATAAAATCTTGTGATAGACAAAAGTAATATTTTTACCGCGAATTACATCTATAAAATACATGAAAAATGCCATAGATTAACACAGTCTGTCATAGTTATCAGATATAACTGATAACTATAACAGTTTTGTACTAATCTATGGCAATATTCAGAACAGCAGTTAATTTCCTACCGGAATCTCCGTGCGTTTCCCTGCTGCCGATACAGCATAAAGTTTATAGCTACTATCCCAGTTGCCGGAAAGAGTGAACATATCGGTAGTAGAAGAGGTTGTTTCACCACTAGAAACAAAGACAAGTTTACCAGTCTGATCCTTCACCTCATAAGCCACTACATTCTGCCAATTCTTGATTGTAATGGTATTACCGCTTCGTGTTGCATTTGTTCCGGATATTACTTCAGGCTTGTTCTTATACAATTCCCATGTATTGTCCGAAATATATTCCAAAGCAATATTCTGCAATTTGTCATATCCCAGATTCTCTACTTTCTTTTTCAGTTCATCAACCATTTCTTCGGTAACTTTCAAAGTTTTCGTATCATAATCTTCAATCGACCTGTCCACAGGTGTCAGGAATCCCCATTTCTCGAAGAAATCAAGTAAATTCACCTGCGCCGCCACACAACAATTATAAACGAAATCCATTTGAATCTGTCCCTCACTCATGCCACCATAATCTTTTGTACGAGCATACTCGAAAACATCCGGATAGAAACCGCCACGGTCCGACTGCTGAAGAGGAGTCCGCCCAAGCACTTTACCGAAGTAAAGCTCCAGTTGCCAGAAAGGAACCAACTTGCAAAACACATCATCCGAATCATCGAGATTTTTAAAATCAGCATGAGAAGCTTTCGGAACAATAATACCATTCCATGCCTTTGAATATCTGTTACGGTAAACCGCTCCCATATCCTCGGTTTGTATCCGGGAGGGTTGCCCGAAAATTGTAGTCTGCACATACTCGGACATGATATTATTGGTCACCTCCGTCAGTCCTATCCACTTAACGCCCGGGCGGGTCTGGTTGCAATGCCCGATTTCGTGAGCAGGTCCCCAGCAACCGGTGGTTTTCAAGACATTAGGATCACACACATCCCCCATGGTTGACTGATTGTAAGCCGTATGATATGCAGTAGCGTACATAAAAGAGTGATACATGACATTCAGATATATCCTGTTCTTGAACATCTTGTCATATTTCTCCAATCCGAGAAGTTGCATTTCACTGTGAGCAATCTTATCATAAAGATCAATCAATTCATTACCGTTTGTGGAAACATATTTCCTAAAATCGTTAGTTTCAAATGTCAAGTGTGCATACTTGCCTACCACATCAAAATATTTGTCCGTAGCTTTCCCCAACAATTCGCTCCAACGTCCCTGATGTTCTTCTTTCTGCGAATCAAAATAGCCATTCACTGTACCCGAAGCAAAATGAATCTTAACAGGCTGCGCTGTTTCCGCATCCTCCAATGTTTTGGTATGATACATCACATATACGAGCCCTTTCCCTGTCATCGTCAGTTTATTAATACCGCGATATAACGGATACGTAACTCCTCCGAAACCGTCACCTCCCGGTACGTCCAGGTTTTGTACTTTCATTCCGATGTTCTGTCCATGTGTGTCGCCCACCATTACAACCAGCGTCTCCCCTTCTTTCACCGAGATACCTGTCGGATTGTCAAGAAGGCTGTACGGGTTTGTTTTGTGGGTTTCCGACTGAATATCCGGATTCGGGAACGCCTTATAGTCCTCCACACGGAAGTTTCTGTCATACTTATCCTTGAACATATAATAAGCCAGATTCTTAAAGAAAGGATACTTGCAGTTCTCAATATCCGCTTCCATGATTCCCGCTTTCAAGTTACTACACGTTTCATCTTCAAAAAGAGTAGAATAATCAAATGCATTCAGATTCTTGGCATAGAACTCCATTTCGGCACAAGAAGCAAACCCTTGCCCGTCTCCTGCTCCGCTTTTCACGACAAAACGGAAAGACTTAGCCCGGACCGTATTATCAAAGGTTACTCTGGTAGCAGTTGCCGAACCCTCAAAATCCTTATCCAGCAACTTCGTAAATACACTCCCGTCTTCCGAATACTGTATTTCCACTTCTTTAAAATGACCGTTATATCCTGTGGAACGGGGATAATAAATCAGATAATCCACATCAGACGCTTCCGCAAAATTATAGGTCAGCGTAATAGGGAAATAATTCGCTCCGCCATTCGACCAGCTCGAATGATACAACGTTGTATAGTCACCGTCAAAAGACTTTTCAATAGCATCTTCTCCCTGATGAGAAGTATCGTGCCCACTCACCACTTTCACTTTGATGTCACCTTCGATGTCTTCTCCCGCACCTCCATTATATTCATTCAGGCCATGTTGTGAAACCAAGACCGAAGCAGAAACCGGGGAGTTTTCTTCCGAAGCACCTTCCGGTAAAACCTCAGTAAAGACTATGGCTCCCTCTCTCTTTTCATCCAACGTACTACTTTTCACTATATAAGTGTGGGTAGACGTCACCATTTCCGGCGCGCGGGATTTTGCCTTTTCAGTAATCCAATCAGGAAACCCGGCACTCACTTCCACATTGGTCGTGACATTAAAAGTAATCTCTTTACCAATGACTTCCACTTCAAACACGTTCGTATCAATCAGGATAGCAGCTTCATAGCCCAGTTGCCGAACTTTAACCGTCTTCTTCTGCCCTTCCGCCGTTATCGTAATGGTAGCTTCACGTACCAATCTTTCTTCACTTTCGTCTACGGAAACTTTCAAGATCTTTCCTGCCACAGAAAGCGTACACCAGTTTTTATCCGCTTTAGCCTCCCAAGTCGGAGCATTCGTTGAAACCGTTATATTTTGCGTTCCGGCTTCACTTTTGAAATCCACCACTTCCTTATTAACGGACAAATCGACCACTTCCAGTACTTCATCATCACTGGCACAAGAAAAAGCGACAGCCCCCTGTACAAGTACGAAGAAGATAATCAAGTATTTTTTTATATGACAATTTACCATTTATCAGATATATTATTATGTAACATCTATTATTCAAAACATCCAAATAAAAAAGGCGGAAATCTAATATTATTCTTAAAAAGAAATATTCATATTTCCGCCTTAGTTGTCAAAAAGACAAAATTTCCCCAATTATTTCAATGTCTGCATTCTACGCTCCTTACTAATCAGCTTCAGGATCGACAACGCTTGCATCAACCTCAAACAGTTTAAATTCCGCCATACTAAAAAAGACAGAACCTGTATTCGTATGATTCACCGAATAACGTATATAACGATAAGGTTTTGAATTATTTCCCATGACAGGCGATGTGTAGGGCGATGTACTCATCAACATGCCATTCTTAGCCTTTGTAAGATTCTCAATTAGTTCGAAGTTGACTCCGTCATTACTACCCATAATATCCACATCATCAGGAATATTATTGCCGTTACGCGCTACCGACTCATACTTGAAATAAGTAATCTCTTTCTTCGTATCTATCTGGAACCAGTGGGGAGCCGGAGGAACAGTCCCACTCCAGCTCGTATGGAAGTAAGAAGCGGTATTTCCGTCAATAAGGTTTGCGATAGGACCTTCCGATTTTTCCTGAGCATTCGTCGACAACTGGTCCACCGTCAACGCTATTTGTTTGGACTCACCAAAGACCACTTGTACCGGAGCCGGTTCCGAAACAGCCTTGATTGTCTGAACATTTCCCGCATCACCGGTTTCGCTATAAGACTGGACTTTAAATTCATATTCTCCAAACTTTTTACGTGTATCCGGAATCAACACACTATCCGCATAAACACTGGCCAATCTTACCACATCCTGTTCCAGCAAATAATCATAATAAGATACTTTTATGTATCTGATCGTATTATCATCAGGTGTTGCCCAACGAAGCACAATGTAACCGGGCTTGTTTTGAGTGTCAGCACTCAAGTCGATCACATCAGAAGGGATAATAGGCTTTGTATCTTCGTCACTACAACTAGCGAATCCTATCAAAAGTAGAGTGACAGCCAATAGAAATATGTTTTTCTTCATAATAGTCATGCTAAAATTTAATTAATAATTAGGATTCTGTACCATATTAGGATTCTTGCTCACTTCTGCTGCCGGAATAGGTAACAAATACTGCCGCGGAGTATCAAAATTGCGTACATCAGGAAGAGTTTTCACAGTGGCAAACCCATTAATATCAGTAGCATCAATATTCATACCCTTCACCGGTACATTAAAGTATTTATCTCCCAGTTTCCAACGACGAATGTCCCAGAAGTTCTGCTGTTCCAGATAAAGTTCGATCATTCTTTCCTGTCTCACAATCTCTGTCAGTTTACCGTTCAGGCCACCATTTCCCTCATAACTGACAATCGGATTTTTTGCATTCTTCCAAGAATCCTTGACAGAAAGAAGTCCGGCACGTTCACGTATTCTATCCAGTTTTACCATACCTTTTTCAAGATACCCATCTTTATTATAAGCGATACATGCCTCCGCATAACTCAAATACAATTCCGCCAGACGAATAACCGGCCATGGGTAATCTTTAGAAGGTTCTTTTTGCGACTTGGAAGCAGCTACTCCCGGATGAACACCTTTTTTATTCAGGTATCCGGTTTTTGAGTAGTTATTGTTTCTACCTTGCTTACCACAATTACCTTGTTCTGTAAAATCTGTCAACCATTTCTTTCCTTCTGTCCGCTCGGCTTTCGCTACATAAGCGTTCTCTTTAGATTCTGTCTGGCATTCATAATAGCCATTCTGAAATGCAATCCATGCATAAAAACGAGGTTCACGGTCAACATTCAGTTTTATAGTTTGTCCTTCCCCATAAGTAGCACCATCGGGGAACGGAACTACCGAGAACCGATTTTGATAATCAAACTCAGGATCTTCGTCAATCGGGAGTCCGTTTTTCGTATAAAAACGTTCCACCATAGTCAAAGTCGGTGCAACTCCATTCCACGAACCGTCACTTAAATAAGGCAAGGATTTAGGCTGCAAACCATACGCACCTGCTTTACGGGTCTCTGCAAACAATACTTCTTTGGAATTGTCTTTATCCATAAATGTAAAACGCAACGTACGCTGTGTTAGATCTTGAGGTTCGGGATAACCGCTCAAGTCCCCTTCTCTCATCTCATATAAACTATATCCGTTGGACTCAGCCAGATTAATAGCCTCAAGTGCGGCATCAGCCGCCTTTTTCCACTTATTTTCATCATAAGAAAGAGGCATCAACGAACTACCATCCGTATTAACGAAGTCACTATAGTATTCTGTATTACCATTAAACAAAGGAGAAGCTGCATAAAGCAATAATCTGGCTTTAAGAGCTTTTGCAGCCACACTGGTTGCAAGTCCATATTCCGAACCGGTCCGGGTTGCAGGCAACCTTCCGGCAGCATCATCAAACATATCACAAGTCCACTGTACACACTCATCATAAGAGGTACGTCCCAATAAATTATCTTTGGGAGTATCCAAAACCGGCAATTCTTTCACCAAAACGACAGGACCATAGCATTTAATCAACAACATGTGAAAATAAGCAATCAGGAAATCAGCCTGAGCCACATAGCTGTCTATGGTTGCCTGGTCGATGCGGGGGACAGACGTAATATTCTTCTTTAACAGATAACACTGGCGAATACCCAGAAACAAATCGTTCCAGTAACTGATGATTAAGTTTCCCGAGGTATACACACCTTCAGCAAACTTTACGTAAGACTCTTGAGCAAAAGGGCTTATTATTTCATCTCCACTGAAGTCCAGACAGGTCTGTACCATATTAATCTGCGGTATATATCCATAACATGAATACAGGAATCTTTCTGCTGCTTTAGGACTGGAGAAGGCATCCTTATCGCTTGCTTTCTCCGCCGGTACCACATCCAAGAAATCACAGGAAACCATTGTAAATCCTGCAAACAATGCTAAAAACAGATATTTTATTATTTTTTTCATACTATGTAAATTTAATTATTGAAAGTCATTTGGAAACCAACATTAAAGACGCGTTGTGTCGGGTATTTCAAACCACTACCACCGCCTTGTTCCGGATCCCATAAATCAAACTTGGAGAATGTCAACAGGTTAGAACCGCTGATATAGAAACGCATTCTCTTAAATGTATACCCGAGCTCCATATTTTTCAGTTTCAAGAACGAACCGTCACGCATCCAATAATCGGAAGTACGGCCGGAGTTACCGGGATTCGTATTATTCAAACTTGTCTTACGGGTCAAACGCGGATATTTTGCATCCACATTCTGATTAGTCGGTGACCATCTGTCGTTTGCCACAAACTGCAACACATTACGCAGTGAATTGTCTCCGAAAGGATGGAATCCACTCATAAACAAAGAAGTTTTCGCTACTCCCTGGAAGAAGAAAGAGAAGTCCCAGTTCTTATATTTGAACGAAGGTCCGAAACCATATACGATTTCAGGAACAGTCGGATTTCCAATCCACGTCCAGTCGTCCACATCCACGATATCATCTCCATAACCATGCATATTTGAGACATTGAGATATTTAATATCACCGGCTCCCAATGTAGATCCCATTTGTTGATTGTAACGGTCTATTTCAGCCTCATCCAAGAACAATCCATTTGACAAATATCCCTGGCTCACATTAGCACTCTGACCCACTTTTGACTGAAAAGCATATTTAGGAGCTTCGTCATATTTAGTAATCTCATTGTGCGCATAAGTAAACGTTCCTTTAAAGTTCATATAGAAATCCTTGCTGAACGCCTTGTTGTAATCAATCGAAAGGTCGAGTCCCTGGTTTTTCATCTCGGCAAGATTACCGAACACATCAGTATTTCCGGTTCCCAAATATGTAGGAATAGTTCCTTTTTTCTGGAATATATCTCTACGGGTCTCACGGAAAATGTCAACAACAATGTTCAGGCTGTTCAATAATTGCAAGTCAATACCCAGATTGATCTTTTCTCCTACCTCCCAAGTGATGCTATTGTTTTCATAGCGGGTGTAAACAGGTCCGCTCAATCCATAGTTTTGGTCGATACCGGTAGTAAATCCCTTGCCGGACAAGTTAATTGTAGGCATATAAATAAATCTTTCGCCACCGATCTGGTCATTACCGACCAATCCCCATGAACCACGCAACTTCATGCTGGTGATGACTTTACGCAAAGGTTCAAAGAAACTTTCTTCACTGATATTATATCCCAGTGCTATGGAAGGGAAAAATCCCCAGCGATGTCCTTTCGCGAAATTCTCCGAACCGTTATATCCCATATTGACTTCCGCCATATATTTTCCATCGTATGCATACGAAAGGCGGCCTGCAAGACCTTGTTTACGTTTAGGCAGAGAATTGATAAGATTGTTACCCGGTACATTATTCACGAGTTCATCCTGATTATAAAGCAACATGGCATTTACATCATGTCTTCCGAACGTGCGGTTATAATCTACCATTGCTTCCAGATAAATCCGGCGATCTCCTGCCGTCTCGTTAGTACTATTCAAGTCAGTCGACACTTCATTACCGACTCTGTTTGTAGTATAGCTATATGAACCATCTTCATTCTGTTCATACGATCCCAACAGATATTTATTCCAGCCGGCGCTATATTTATTAATAGACTTCGACCAGTTTTTGAACGTACCCAACGCTTTGAAACGAAGCCCTTTAGTCAGGAAATCCAATTTCTGTTCAAATTCAAGAGCGGCGATAACCGTACTTTCAAACGTATCATTATATCCCGTAGTCAACTGAGCAACCGGGTTACCCTGATAAGCCGTAATCAAACGGTCCGTAGTACCCCATTTCACGTGATTGGTTGTTCCGTCCGGTTCATAGAAAACAGGTGCTTCAACCGGGCTTGAATTCATTGCATCTGCAAAAATATCATCAATTCCGCGGTTAGGCTCGCGCAAATCACGAAGTTGGACGTTCAATCTTACGGATAACTTTGATGATTTGCTGAGATATGCGTTGATATTATTCTGGAAGGCATAGCGCATCACATCAATATTATTGTTATAAGAGAAAAAGTCCTTAGAACGGTTCTTCAACATACCCGATTCGTGGTTGACCGAAATACTTGAGAAATAATCAATCTTCTTTCCACCGCCACGGATGTTAAAGTTAACTTTCTCATTGAAAGCTACATCGTTAAACATCTCATCATACCAATTCACATCGGGGAAAACATACGGATTGAGTTTCATACGTGTACCGTTAATCTTGTCCTGACTATACAAAACGTCCGGACTGCCGTCGTTCTTTACAGCCTCGTTGAACAGTTCCATATACGTAGCTCCGTCCACGAACTTAGGCGTCTTGGTCGGTTGGCTGATTTGTCCCTCTACGCGGAAATTTATAATCGGTTTATCCAGGTTTTGTCCGGACTTCGTAGTAACAATCATAACACCGTTTGCACCACGGGTTCCGTACATTGCCGTAGCGGTAGCATCCTTCAAAATGGAGAATCCGTCAATAACCTCGGGATCCAAAGCATTCAAATCAGCCGAAGATACCTGTACACCGTCGATGATAATCAGAGGAGACGTAGCCTCACTCAAGGTTGAGATTCCTCGAATCCAGAAATCCGACCCGTCTGCACCGGGACGACCTGTACGCTGAACAGCAACCACACCGGATAAACGTCCGGCAAATGAATTGGAAAGATTCGTTGAAGGGACTTTCAATTCCGCCGGACGGATAGCCTGCACCGAGCCTACCATACTCGCCTTCTTCTGTCCTGTTCCGTAAGCTGTCACCACAACCTCTTCAAGCGCCTGTGCATCTTCCGACAAATCAATAGCAAGTACTTTGCGGTTGCCTACTTTCACTTCCTTAGCTGTGTATCCCACATACGAAATTTTCAGAACATCCTGCGGACCTGCCTGAATCACAAACTTACCGTCGATGTCAGTGATAACTCCCGTTGTGGTACCTACAATAGCGACACTCGCCCCAATGACAGCCTCGCCCGTGCGTGCATCCGTCACGACACCCACAATTTCCGTTTTCTTAGCTTGTTGGGCCGATTCCGTTTTACTCACTTTCAGAACAACATCATTGCCTTGAATCAGATAAGTGATTCCCGTATTAGCAAATACTTCGTTCAATACCTTATCAATCGGACCCGAACAATTGATATTTTTCAATCGAATGTTTTTCAAATCCGCCGCATTGTAAAAGAAGACATAATTACTGTTTTTTTCAATGAGCATAATAGCTTCTTTGATTGTAATAGACTGCCCTTTCACCGTGATATGCCCCTGAGCTCCAAGGACCGTCAACGGATAAAAAAGCAAAACCAGCACGATATACTTGAAATATCGCACGCTACTGTGAAAACTGAGTGATTTTCTCATGCTTTAATTAATTTGATTAGACATATGGTTAATAAAAATGGACTAGTATAAAACGATCCGGTCATCCGTCTGCCGGATATTTAGATTCAGGCTGAAACAAATCTTATTCAGTACCTTGTCCAGAGGCTCATTATAATGAATGCTGCCGCTGAATGAGGATTCATCCTTACGTACTCCCTGTAAGAGAATATCAGTATGGTACATCTGGCTTACGATCTGAATCAATTGAGCCAACGGGACATCCTTGAAATTATATCTCCCGTTTTCCCAACTGATATTAGCGATATTGTCAATTTGCGTTTGTGAATCAACCGAGTTGTAAATGAGTTTCTGCAAGGGGCGCATCACCGTTTTTTGTCGGGTAGACGGAACATTAAATTCAATCTTACCTTCAAACAGAGTTATCTCGCTACGGTGTGCGTCCTCTTGCTTTACCAAAAAACAAGTTCCCTTCACCTCAATAAATGCATCATTTATATATACCTGAAACGTATTTCCCTGATGTTTGCGTACTTCAAATAAGGAATTTCCTTCCAGCCACACTTTCCTGTCCCGGGCGAATGTTTTTGCATACCGAATCGAACTACCCGGCTGCATCCACACTTTTGTGCTATCAGGCAACACATATAATTGATTCTTTTCTGCGATTATTTTAATCGTTTTTTCTACTCCCATATCATCGTTTCCGGATAAAAACAGTAAACCGCCTATTACTAAGAGGATTACGACAGCAGCAGCCAGTGAGTGCCATAGTTCTATATGAACTAAAGTATCGGATTTGCCTTCACATCTACGTTGGACATTCTTCCATATCCTTTTTTTAACTTCCGACTTTATTGGGTCATCTTCAAACTGTTTCCATTGCTTTTTCATCTCGTTTTCTACCGAATTTCTTTTCAGTAGATTCTGTTTTTCTTCCGGCAATAACTGTTCAACCAGAAGTCTTCTTATTAATGTTTTTCTTTTATCTGTATTTGTTTCCATTTCAATTCTGTTCTTCAATAATTGGTGTTACATATATAAATACACCGCAGCCCGGCTTATCCCTACAAGAAAAAACGATTTTATTTGAAAAAAGATAAGATTTTCCTGTTTTTCCCTTTCTTCTCCTTCTTTTATCTCCGATTTGCTTTAGTTCATATAGAACTATGGTAAGCCCTCCAGTATATTCTAAGGCATATTCTCACTCATCCGTATAATAATCCGCCAAAAAGAACGCAAATACTAAAAAATCTTTTTTTTTCAGAGAATAGATAGGGATACTGGTTAATTAGTAGTATTTATGTAAGAAATAAACATCTAATAAACTACAAAACGCATGAAAAACCTCTTGCCATTGAAATCACTCTTATCATTTGCATTATTGGTTTGTTCTACCAACATTTCTGCAAATAAAATTATCTCGGTTTCTGATTTCGGTTTAAAGCCCGACAGCCGCATCAATGCCGTACCGTTTGTACAAAAAGCAATCAATGCCTGCAAACAACATCCCGGCTCCACGCTTGTCTTTCCCAAGGGGAGATATGACTTTTGGGCACAGCACGCCATTGAAAGAGATTATCACGAAACGAATACTTACGATGTCAATCCTAAAATCCTTGCCGTACTGCTGGATCAAGTCAACAACCTGACTATTGACGGCAACGGCTCGGAGTTTATCATGCACGGCCGTATGCAACCCTTCACCTTGGACCGCTGCCAAAACATCACCCTGAAAAACTTCTCCGTTGACTGGGAAATCCCTCTAACCGCCCAAGGCACCGTCACTCAATCCACCCCCGACTATATAGAAGTGGAAATCGACACCCGCCAATATCCTTACATCATAGAAAACAAACGGCTCACCTTTGTCGGTGAAGGTTGGAAAAGCGGGCTGTGGTCTATCATGCAGTTTGACCCTGAAACCCACTTCGTCCTGCCCAATACCGGCGACAACCTGGGATGGCGCCCTTATGATGCGACAGAGGTAAAACCCGGACTGGTACGCCTCGCCGATCCGAAAAGGGAAGCCAACAAACGTTTCCCCGCACCGGGCACTATCCTCGTGTTGAGACATAGTACCCGTGACCATGCCGGTATCTTCATCTACCACAGCACGGACACCAAACTGGAGAATCTGAAGTTATTCCATACCTGCGGATTAGGAATCCTGTCACAATACAGCAAAAATATCGCATTCAACGATGTCCACATCATCCCCAATGCCGCAAAAGGACGTGTATTAAGCGGACACGACGACGGCTTCCATTTTATGGGATGCAGCGGGCTGCTCAAAATAGAAAATTGCAGCTGGGCCGGATTAATGGATGACCCGATCAATATCCACGGAACTTGCTCACGCATCATGGAAGTTCTCTCCCCCACCCGTATCAAATGTAAATTCATGCAGGACATGAGCGAAGGTATGGAATGGGGACGCCCGGACGAAATGATCGGATTCATTGAACACAATACAATGCGCACCGTAGCAACCGGAAAAATGAATAAGTTTGAAGCGCTCAACAAGGCCGAATTTATCATTGAGCTATCCGCCCCGCTCCCTGCCGGAGTAGAGGCCGGATACGTGATAGAAAACCTGACTTGCACACCGGATGCGGAAATACGCAACTGTCATTTCGGAAGTTGCCGTGCACGCGGCTTACTAGTATCAACTCCGGGAAAGGTCGTTATCGAGAATAACATATTCGAATCAAGCGGTTCCGCTATTTTAATTGCCGGAGACGCCAATGCCTGGTATGAATCAGGGGCCGTAAAAGATGTACTTATCCGTAATAATGATTTTCGTTATCCTTGCAACTCTTCAATTTACCAATTCTGCGAGGCTGTGATTAGTATCGACCCGGAAATACCGACACCGGAACAGAAATATCCCTACCACCGCAATATCCGTATTGTGGATAACACCTTTCATCTTTTCGACTACCCGATCCTCTTTGCCCGCTCGGTAGACGGACTGACTTTCTCCGACAACACGCTGATACGTGACACGACTTACCAACCTTATCATTACCGCAAGGAAGGTATCACGCTGGAAGCCTGCAAATTGGTAGTCATCTCTAATAATAAGATCGAAGGGGATGTGCTAGGGAGAACCGTTAAATTCGACAGGATGAAATCGTCGGATATAAAGATTAGCAAGAATCCTTTTTTCCGAAAATTGAAATAATAAGTTCTGCTACAAAAAAGTTTTTAGGTTCTTCTTCAAATTTGGTGGTAATTTACCCAGTCGGTGGTATCTCCATTCCCCTCCTTCCCGGAGGTTGTGTAAAAAGTAAGCATCAAGTGTTCTTTGACATATTGTATTAAAAAGGAAATGCTCTTTATCTCTTTATTTTGGTATTT